>CANPXU010000001.1 GCA_947586825.1 uncultured Bacilli bacterium
TCATCTTGAGAAATGCTTTCAAGTTTATCTTTAGCAAAAGAAAATAGCTTACGATCTTCATAGCCCCAGAACTCATAATAATCCTCTGGTATTAACCCATTTTCTTTAGCATAATTATAGTCTTCCATTTCATAGCCATGGTTTGTAAAAAGAGTATATTCAGCACCAAAAGCCGAATCAGATCCTGTTAAATGATAATTTTTATAACCAGCATCTTTAAGAATATCCCCAAGCATTACAGCATTATTTAAAAATTTATCGTGATAACCATAATCCGTTAAGTTTAGTCTTACGCGAAGAGGAAGACCAGACATTTGAGCTAAAGTTCCCGCGGCTGTCCAGTTAGCAAGAGGATAGTTTTTAAAACCACCAAGATTATCACTACTACTAAAGTTTATATTATCAGAAGCTAAAGAAGAAAGATATGGTATTAAGTTAACATCCTTACCATCAAATTCAGTATTTTCATAGCTAGCTTCTAAAGACTCTACTAAGATATATATTAAATTTTTCTTATTCTCGGGATACTCTATTTTAACAGATTTAGGATCAACATAATTTTCTTTTAAGAAATTACTTTTAGTAAGTTCATCATAGATATAAGTATGTAATCCTACACTTGTTATACTATAAATAAATAATATTAATGATAATACTATAGTATAAATTCCCTTGTATTTAATATCTTTATTTTTAATCTTTAGATTAATAAATAAAGGGAATAATGCTACAAAACCTAACTTTAAAACAAGCTTAACACAGAAAAATAAGCCATTTAAAAACACATCTAAACTAGTTCCTTTTGGCAATATAATGGTATATATTATTTGGGGCATTTGGGCTCCACCAAAAGCTTCTTCAGAATATTTAACTAAAGAAAAAATAATTACACTTATTAATATTATTATGGTATAAAATACTTTTTTCTTTTTAGAAATCATATTTAGCCTCATTTTTTCAGTTTTAACCAAGAAATATGATATATTTCT
Organism: uncultured Bacilli bacterium; assembly: GCA_947586825.1. GTDB lineage: Bacteria > Bacillota_I > Bacilli_A > RF39 > UBA660 > UBA6448. The sequence continues at coordinate 990 of CANPXU010000001.1, forward strand.
TATCAATAATTAGTATAATTCAAAAGAAATTCTAATGCAATGAGAAATTTAGTTGCCAAAAAAGCTACTCTTAATAGCTGAGTTAGCTACTATAATGCGACATTTTTTCAAATGTCGCGCGTTTTTGTTCGTTTTTTTGTAAAGGTGTGGCGCGTTTTCAAACTGCCACTTTTCCTTTAATTACAGGGATTATTTAACTTAAAAAAATATATTTTGATAAGAGTGTGGCGCGTTTCTGTTCGCTTTTTTTGTAAAAGTGTCGCGCGCTTTGTTTATATGTTATACATTAGTTTCTTCAACTTTAAAAGTTGTTATATAAATTTTATTTGTAACATACTCAATAACCAATTGATTTTTCTTTTTTACAACTATAATTCCTAATGTATCTTTATGGATATTCTTCTTTACGTTCTTATCAATGTAGTTAACAAAAAAGTCAATTTGCCCAATATCTTTAGGACTAAATTCTCTATTTTTTACTTCAATGACTATATACCTATTTAACTCAATATTAAAGAACAATAGATCTATTTTAAATATTTTATTACCAACAATAATCTTATACTCATGACCAATCAAAGCAAAACCTGTACCAAGTTCAAGAAACTTTGTTTCTACCATATTAATTAAAAATCTATGAATAGCCATTTCATTTAATTTATCTATTCTTTGATTAGTTTTAATTATAATCGGATCTTTTAACATATCATCCAAGGTTAAATTAGTTTTATCTTCATCAGTAATCAATGCAATTTTTGACTTATTACTTAAACGCTCATAGGCATTGCTCTTAATTAAAGATCTTAACTCCCTAACAGAAAGATTATTTAAAATTATTTGATTAATATAATAGTTTCTTGCATTTTCATTTTGGATAGTCATAACCTCCGAGATGTGTGACCAGCTTAATTTGGTCGACACTGTCGACCAAATTGGAAAGGTTAAATAAAATTGCCGCATTCTTCTCAATTTTTGCGCCTTATAATCTTTTCCATATTGTAAAGATAATTCTGTTCCCCATTTGTTTATTAAATCACTACGATAGGTAGCTCGCACTCCTGAAGCTTTAACTATGCATTTTCCTATTTGCCAGTAAGTATACAGAGTATCAGAATTATCCTGTAATTCTCTAGTCCTTCTATTTATTTCCTTTTCTTCAATTAAACTTACTACTTCTTGAAAATATTTTTGTTCATCCATAATACCCCCGTTTAACGGGATAGTATGCCATAATATTCTTAAAAAAATTGTAGTATTATGTCATTTAAAATATATTTTTAATTATTAACTTAATTTGGCCGACAGTGTCGGCCAAATTTGATTATTTTTTATTTTTATTTATTAATACTATCTAAGAAATCTAATAGTTCTTTTTTTCATCAACTTTTAAGCTAAAATAATCAAGAATAACCTACTTCTCACTTTTCTTTATAACATCTATTATAGCTTGAGCTTTATAAGCCCAATCATTTTCTCTTGCTTCTTTATCAAGAAGACTTATATATTTCTTATCATCTTTCTTTTCTAAAGCTTTGTCGAGTAACTCTATAAATTCTTTATGATTATGCCCTATCATAACACTCTTATATTGTCTACATTCTTTTAAATCAGTTATAACTATAGGCTTATGTAATGCCATATATTCAAATATCTTAACCGGACTTGTAGCCTTAGTTATATCATTTAAAAGAAATGGTATCGTTAAAATATCACATTTATGAGCATAATTTTTAAGTACTTTATAATCTCTTGGACCTAAGAAATAAATATTATTTTCTTTACCCGTAAGATTATTATCAAATGCATCATCATATTTGATACCAAATAATACAATACTATATTTATTAGTCTTAGCTATTTCTTTAATTAAGTCATAATCAAACCATTTGGCTAAAGCTCCATAGTAACAAACTATTGGTTTCTTTTTTGCTAAAACATTTTTAAAATCTTCATCAAATTCAAAGTCTTCATCAAAGTTTTCAAAATATTTATAATCTACCCCATTAGAGGAAAAGATAACATTCTTCTTCCCTCTTTTAGATAAAACATCTTCTTCCAAATCCGAAGCTGTTACAACAACAAATACATCTTCATGACTCATTGCATATTCATATTTATCAATTATATTTTGAGGTAAAGATTTAGTACCTGCAAGCTCTGGTGATAAATGATCAATATACTCATATATAAATCTATAACCATTACTTATATAGTTTTCAATATCATTTATAGTTAATTTCCAATCGGTTGAATAAAGTTGAATATATTTAGGTTTATTTATTTTACTAAGTTCACTCATTAACAATTTATTTAATAGTATATTATTAAAATTAGTAAGATAGATATGTTCATTAAATTTCTTAATTGTTTTAACCTTATCAGTCATAGTAGTAACTTCATAGAAAACTAAACAATTTTCTTTAGCTAAATTACTAGCAATATGTTGAGGCCTTTGATACAAAGGAACATTATAACCAAAACTACTACGCCAAAGTATTATACGATCATATTTAGTATTTATTAAAATATCATTTATTATCTTTTTGTACTTACCTTTTTGAAAAAATACTTTAAAACTTATTTTATCTAAATAATTAGCTTTAATATAAGCATATAATTTCTTACAAAATCCTATAAAGCCATATTTTTTATATACATTTACTAATTTAGAAATCTTATCTTTCATAATTACCTCATATATAGAAATTATAACATAAAATTTAAACAATCAAAAATGAACTGTTATGATATTTTTCTAGCAAGGTGTCGCGCGTTTTTGTTCACTCTTTTTTGTGTTAGTGTCGGCCATTTCTGTTCGCTTTTTTTGTAAAGGTGTGGCGCGTTTTCAAAGCATCATTTTCCCTTTAATTACGAGGCTTATTTAACTTTGAAAGATATGTTTTAATAAGAGTGTGGCAAGTTTTTGTTCGCCTTTTTTAGGTTAGTGTCGGCCATTTTTGTTCGCTTTTTTTATAAAAGTGTCGCGCGTTTTGTTTATATGTTATACATTAGTTTCTTCAACTTTAAAAGTTGTTATATAAATTTTATTTGTAACATACTCAATAACCAATTGATTTTTCTTTTTTACAACTATAACTCCCAATGTATCTTTAATTTAGGCGACAGTGTCACCCAAATTAGAAATGCGAAATTAAAATATCTCATTTGTTTAAGCTTTATGATATCGTGACTTCTTATATACAATGAACCTAAAAAATTATAATATTATGTCATTTAAAATATTTTTTTATTATTAACTTAATTTGGTCGACACTGTCGACCAAATTTGATTATCTTTAATAATCTGCATAACACATTCTTTTAATTCACTAAAAAAACTGTAAATATTAATTTGCAGTTTTTCTAATTTTTCTTTTTTGATATATATATATATATATTATACCTTCAACAAGTATATAAGTAACTATTGATAATGCTAAAGTCAAAGCCCAGAAGATAAGGAACATTTTTCTATATCCAAGGTAAAGGAAGTGTTCCATACAATAAGATCTAAAGCAAACATGATTTAAATACATTACAAATCCAAATTTACTAACTTTACGCCACTTTTTGGATGTAAATAGTTCTGCAGTATAAGATTGATTACTAAAAGTAATTATTACCGCAAATAGCATCAATATAGCAACTCCAAAGTATCCCATAAATCCATAATACATATCTGCTAATGATACTATATATAATGCAGATTCAATGACTGTTAAAATAGCTCTTTTTGTTTTTGATAACGGCTTTTCTCTTAATAGTTTAGAAATTTCGTATGCAATAATTCCAAGGTTTATAAATATCAATCCCCTATAAAATCCGTTAGTAAACAAATAAGTTATTGCTTGAGAATCATACATTGAAATATTATAAAAATTTTTTACTATAATTGTTAAGCATATGATTATTGGAGCTACCAAAAAAGAATAGTTTTCTTTAAATTTTAAATACAATGGATACGTAATAAATAAAACCGCCATCATAACTGAAACATACCATGCAGGACCATTAATTGAAGTGCCATATCCCAAAAAGCCAAAATTAAATACTTCAGCTAATGTATTATTTGAAAACATTATTTGTATGTTAGATATATCATTTATATGTATGATAATATATGAAACAATCATCGAAAGAATTAAGTATGGAAAGATAGTTTTAAATTTTGAAAAAATAAACTTTATTGTATCTCTACCTATAGTTTTAACATTATATTTTTTGTTATGTTCTATAATAGAGTTTACCATTAGATATCCGGTTACAACAAAATAGAAATCAACTGCTAAAAAACCAAGACAAAAATAAGGCCTTACATTGAATTTTTCAGCAAATACATGAGTATGATAAGATACAATTACAATACTAAATATAAACTTCCAAAAATCCACATAATAATTATTCTTTTTTTCTATTTGTTTATTCACTTTCACCATCTCCTACTCTTCTTTAAATACCATTTTTTTATTTAGCGAATAATTACTTAAAGTAGTCGAACAGTTTGCTATTAGTTTTGAAATAGCATTTGGTATATCAAATATATTTAAACATATTGCTAAGACAGCTGAATCAATAACAAAAGCTATTGCCTTAACCATAAGAAAGAAAAACATTTGCTTATATACCCTTTTCATTTTATTTTTAAATACAACTTGCTTATTAATAAAAAATGATAAGGTAATTGAAATAGCATAAGCAAAAAAATTAGCAACTATAATATTTTTGATAATTAAATTATAGACAAATAAGTAAATTGCCACATTAACAGCAGAAGTTAAAATTGCAAATATAACATATTTTACAAAACTATTTTTCATATCTTATCCTTAATAATCATAAAATGAATAGTATTGAACATATCTATAATTATTAATATCTTTATTTTTTCCCGATTTATCGTAAGGAATTATTTTTTCCTTTTTGAAATCGTACAATCCCATATTATTAAAAACGGGTATTTTATCTTTTAATGAATCAATATAAGAAAAATAAGGGGATAGCTTGATATCCAAGTTATTAGCAACATATATACCTAGGTATGACAAATTAATAAAGTCAAAATTTTCAAGATCAATGTCAAAGTTTGAAAAAATAAGGCCTTTAGTTGTGTGCATTCTCAAATAATCGATTGACTCATCTCCAGTATTAAAATATGACATTTGTTGATATGCAGTCTCATTAAAATAAGGAAGATGATCACCGAAGAATACTACTATTGTTGGAGTTTTCAAAGATTGAATTTTATTATAAAAGTCATATATTGTTCTATCAGCATCATAAGCTCCTTGAGCAGCATCCTTTAGCATACCGGTTAATTCGTCATCCAAACTAGTTTTTACAATTTTAAAATCGTATTTATCATATCTTGTTCCAGAATATGGACCATGATTTTGACCGGTAGCACTCATAATAAATTTATAATTTCCTTCTGATGTATCTTCCAACTGTTCATATATCTTGTTAAAAAAATCCTCATCTGAACAATAAACACCCTTATTTTTACATTTTACATCTTGTGTATATAGAAGTGTATCTGCGCCTATACCTGTATAAACTTCCCTGCTATGAAATGATTGTTCCCCCCACGGCGTAATATACATTGTTTCATAACCATTATTATTAAATTCTTTCATTAAATGTGGTGAAGTTTTTAACGTTGATGAAGTATAATACTGATTATACGCTATTAATCCTGGTTTCCAAAAAGCCATAGAAGCTCCTGTTAACAGCTCAAATTCAGAGTTAACACTTCCACCTCCAAAAGCAGATACAGATAAATCCGTAACCATTGCATTCTTTAAATTATCAAAATTATGAATGTTAGTAAGTATGTCTCTATCAAATGTTATTTCTTCAATATTAGTAACATCAAATAATGACTCGCTTAAAATAAAAACTACATTTGCCTTTCCCCATTTAGCATCTTGCTTTTCACTATTATTAATAAGATCTTCCGCGATTTTTCTATCATACCCGTCTGGTCTTGTATATTTTTTAGCCATATCGTCCAATAATATTCCCTGATATAAACCATACTTATAGTATGCGCCCTTATTCTCTCCAACATTTAATATTTCATCCCCGCTAAGATTATATAAATGGTTTAAAACAAAAACTGGAAATCTATTTACGCTTGTGCATATTGCTAAAACTAAAATTATTGATGCACCAAGAACTCCTAATCGACTTTTTGATGATTTAAATTTAAAAATTTTATATTTATCTAAAATAACTAGTGCTATTCCAGGTAATATTACATATAATGATTTAACAAGAGAACTAGAAATAATACTCATCATATTTTTAGAAAATGCAACCATCATTTCAGCATTATCACTATTTAAAAAATTAATATCGCCTAAATCGACCGGATATCCCATTATCCTCAATTTAACATCATTGACAACTAAGAACAAAGCTACTACAATCAAAAATAATATTTTGGCCCTCCTAGAATTTCCCAGAATTGCAATAACAAACCAATATAAAGCCAGTATAAGAATAAAGATTAACAAAAATGGCAAAAAATTTTGAAAAATTGTTGAAAAAATTAGATTAATGGAATGGTCTTTAAAATTAAGCTTATAAAAATAATCAGAGATAAATATTATAAATAAAGGGAACAATAAGATATTTAATACATATTTATTTAATAATTTATTTAAAAATCCAATTACATCTAATTTTGGAACATTAATATTAAGCACATATGAAATAGCTAGTATAGTTAAAGTAATTGGTAAAATAAATTGTAAATATCCCAAATTTATTATCCTTGTTAATAGAAAAATAATTGGAAATACAATACAGACAGTGGTTATAGGAACCCCAATAAAAGTATTAGCTTTACTTTCTTTACTTTCTTTTAATGTATTAAAATAAGCGAGCCTAATAACTCCACATAAAATATAAAAAATGCTACAAACAAAAGCAAATTTACTATAAGAAATCAAAACAGTAAAAAAAGCTGGAAATATGCCAAAAGCAATTATGTCTGCCAATGAATCTAATTGCCCTCCATAAATCTTTTGTTTTTCGCTATATTTGTATTTTCTTGCCACAATTCCATCAAAGGAATCACATAATCCACAACAAGCTAATAATAGCATACTGATTGTAAAATGATTATAGTATGCTAAAATCATTCCGAGTAAAGCTAAAACTATTGACATCATTGTGATAAAATCGCATTTTCTATAATATCCAATAAACTTTTCTCTAATATTATGTATTATTCGTGATTTGTTTCGTTTGTTCATAATGCCTCCAAAAATATTCTATAAAATCATTTAAATTATAACATATTCTATAAAATTTCCTAAATAGTTATTTTTATAATTACTAATTATAAAAATTTATAATAGCATCAACTATTCTCTCGCTTGCATGTCCATCGCCATATGGATTAGATGCTTTACTCATTTTTTCGTACTCTTTTTTATCAATTAATAATTTCTTTGTTTCTTCATAAATTATATTTTCATCTGTTCCTACAAGCTTTAAAGTGCCTGCTTTAATTCCTTCGGGTCTTTCAGTAGTATCTCTTAAAACTAAGACTGGTTTCCCAAGCGAAGGAGCTTCTTCTTGGATTCCACCACTATCAGTTAAAATAATATATGATTTATTTTGAAAGTTATGGAAATCAAATACTTCTAAAGGTTCAATCATTTTAACTCTATCACAATCACCAAATACTTCATTAGCTACTTCTCTAACTTTGGGATTCTTATGAATTGGATATATAACTTTAACATCTTTAAATTCATCTAATACTCTTTTTATGCCTTTAAAGATATGTCTCATAGGATCGCCCAGGTTTTCTCTTCTATGAGCAGTTAAAAGAATCATTCTTTCTCCTTCTTTTATCCATTCGAGTTCCGGATGAGTATAGTTTTCATTAACTGTTGTGCTCATAGCATCTATAGCTGTATTACCTGTAACATATATTTTACTCTCATCAATATTTTCTTTTAATAGGTTTTCTTTACTAATATCTGTAGGAGCAAAATACATATCAGTCATACAATCTACCATTTGTCTATTCATTTCCTCAGGATAAGGACTATACTTATCATTTGTTCTTAATCCTGCTTCAACATGTCCTATAACAACTTGATTATAAAAAGCTGCTAAAGCTCCTGCAAAAGTCGTAGTTGTATCACCATGAACTAGAACAATATCAGGCTTACATTCTTTTATTACATCTTCAAGTCCCATTAAAGCTCTTGTTGTAACATCAGCAAGTGTTTGACATTGTTTCATTATGTTTAAATCATAATCGGGTTTAATTTTAAATGTTTCTAGTACTTGATCAAGCATTTCTCTATGTTGAGCAGTAACACATACTATGCTTTCGATTTCTTTTCTTCTTTCTAGTTCTTTAACAAGAGGTGCCATTTTAATTGCTTCTGGTCTAGTACCGAATATACTCATTACTTTAATCATATCTCTAAAATACTACATTATCTTATAAAAAGATATTTTATTCTTCTTAATATAGGATAAAATGGAGTCTCCTTTAAAAAATTTTTTGTCTTGTGCCATAATGAAAGATTTTTTAAATCTCCCTTTAATATTGAATATAATTTATTATTATATTCATCTATAATCTCTTGGACAGCAAAATCACTATATTTAATAGGTCTTAAATTATTACTTGTATTTACATCATATTTTATTAGTTTTAGTGAACTTTTACGATGCTCAAAAAAATTTAAAGATATCATATTAAGTTTTTGCTTAAGGGAATTAAAATTATTATTTTTTGTTTTTCCAATTAATAAGTCTGCAGTATTATTGGGAGTTCTACTATAAACTTTTTCATATAATTCTTTAATTGCATTTAAATATTTATTTTTGCCATAGTGTTGCAAAACTAATTCTCTCCCCAATTTTCCACGCCGCTTACATTCTGTACTATTGTTAAGATAATATTCAATAGCATTTTTAAGAGCATTAGAATTCTTATTATCTACTAAAATTCCACATTCTGGTGCAAAAGTAACGGATGGCATAGCTGTATTATTAAAAATAATTACTGGTCTTTCGCAAGACATAGCTTCTATTGCCATCATACCAAAAGATTCTCCAATAGAAGGCATTAAAAAAATATCACATGCGTTATAAGCCTGTAAAATTTTATTACTTGGAGCATTACCTAACTCTATAATTTTGTATTTTTCTTGTAATTCTGATAAATTTCCTTTTTCACTACAAGTAATTAAGGTAACATTTTCAAGGTTTGAGTGTTTTAATGCATCTATGATGTAATTAGTTCCTTTAAAATCATTTTGAGAACGAAAAAATAATACCTTATCACTACTATTAATTCCAAATTTTTTTCTTACTCTATTTTTGCTAATATTTGGCGAATAAAAATTTGTATCAATTCCAAAAGGAATTAGATGAATTCTTTTATTTTTTGTTATTGGAGATGTTTTTGCAATATTATACATCCAAGATGATGTAACTATTAAGTCAACATCAATTAAATCAAATATCTTTTTTTTGAGATTCCATAGTTCTTCAGTTGTATCTTCTTTGATTGGAAAAGGTCTACTCAAATCGGGGCAATTTCCACAGCCGCTTTTCCATTTTTCACAATCTTGAAAATGAACACAATGGCCTGTAAAAAACCAAGGATCATGTAAAGATAGAATAAGTTTTTTTTCCTTTGCCATCCTAATAAGAGAAAAAAGTGAAATATTTGAATTATGAAACATATGAATATGAACTATATCTGCTTCTTTATACTCATCAGAATCAAATAAAGCAGGTGATGTTATGCTAATCATAGAGCGTATCGAAAGTACTGAATTTTCTAATGACTCTAATTTATAAAAGTCCTCTATCATTGATGGTGAAATAAGTCTTTTTACCTTACTTGAATCGGACTGCTTTATTACAACTAATTGTTGTAAATTAAATTTTTTTGAATCTAAATCATTTACCAAATCAAATCCGTTAAATGCTTTGCCAGACAAATCGATATTATTAACTTCTAACACTTTCATTTTATTAACCTTTTTACTATCTTTTTAATTGTATATCTTAAACCATTATGTTTTATCTCATAAATTACTTTCTCAAAAATATTTTTTTTAGCTTTCGGATAAATTATATTCCAATTTATCTGCTTATTCATTTCTAATACTAGATCATAATATAAATTTATGGTATAAGTATAAGCCTTACCATATTCATCTTCATCCCATTTGTAGTAATTAGAGAATTTTTTTACAGTTTCCAACATGAAAGATAATATTTCTGTGGGTTCATACTGTTTTAAGGAAGTTTTATTAGGAGCAAAATCAGTTAAGTACATAAAGTATTCTGGAGTAGATTGATTACACGTAATCTTCTTATAATAATTTAAAGAGATAATTAGAGAGTTTATTAGCGTTTTATCAAGGTTTTTATTAAAAGTACTATCTTCATGTTTTCTATATAAATAAAGCGGTTCTTTAATAACATGAAATTTATTATTTTTTACTAATTCGATAAAGAACGCATAATCCTCAGCAGTATCAAGCCCTTCATCAAATTTCAATCCATTAATAATACATTTTCTAAACATGCATGGGCAACTAATAATTGGATTACAATATAGAAATAAATATTCAAAAGGGGCGTTTCTATCATTGTAAAGAGACTGATTTATAATTTCATCATTTTTATCTATATAACTTGCATCGACAGTACATAATCCATATTCTGGATTTTCTTTTAAAAAATAGTATTGCATCCTAATGCGATCGGTTAAAGATATATCATCACTATCTTGTCTAGTTATATATTCTCCTCTTGCTAAATCAAGTCCAGTATTTAACGCTCCTGAAATTCCTTTCTTATATTTATTTTTTTGAACTTTAATCCTTGAATCTTTTTTAGCATATTTTTTCAATATATTATAAGTATCATCTGTTGAACTATCATCAATACATATCAATTCAAAATTTCCGTAACTTTGAGATAAGACACTTTCAATAGTCTTAGAAACATAATCACTAGAATTATAGCAAGGCATTAATATACTTACTTTTGGTGGTTCAATATTTCTCAATTGCTCTATCTTATTGTTCAATAAAGTTAAAGTTTTATCAATTTTTTCTGGCAAAAATTGATTATATGCCTCATAATAAAAATCCAATAAATTAAAGCCTAATTTTTCTATTGTTTCAGGCTCTAAATTATTAAATACTTGGTACCATAAATCATCGTTTTCTTGGTTATAAACTGGACTAACTCTTGTATCTTGTTTATCATGAATTCGATATTTAACAAGCTCATCTTCCATGAAATAACAAGGATATTTTGAAAAAAGTTTAAACCACATTATATAATCATTTGATGTTTTCTTTTTTTCAGGAAATAAGCCTTCATTTAACAATAACTTTTTAGGTATTAGCATTGAACAGCCATTAACTGTCCCTTTCAGTACTGCAAATATACCATTTTCTAAATTTTTTTTCGTATATCTTTTTTGATAATTGGTATGAGCAAATATTTTAGAGTCAGAATCAAAAAGGGCAAAATTGGAAAACAAAACTACATCTTTATTATCTATTTCATTTAATAAACGAACTTGCTTCTCAAGCTTATAGTCAAAGTATTCATCATCATGACTTAACCAAGATATATATTCACCTTTTGCTTTTTCTATTCCATAATTTAGAGCTGATGCAACTCCTCCATTACTCTTTTTGTAATACTTTATTTTTTCTCCATAATCACTAGCTATATTAGCTGTATCATCTGAACTTCCGTCATCTACAACAATTATTTCTATATTTTTATATGTTTGAGATAAAGCGCTTTCTATAGCTTGCGACAAATAATTTTCTCCATTATAGACTGGGATAATTATTGAAACTAAAGGCTTATATTTATTTAGATTATACTTTTTTTCTACAATATAAGATATCATTTCATCATAAGGGGAATTTTTAAAAAATTTTAACATTTCGTCATAAAACAAATCTAAAGATCCATATATTTCTACAAGGCGCGATTCAGGAAAGGATTCTATAATCTTTTTCCATGTTTTAACTCCTTCTGGTAATACCTTATTAGAAATATTTGAAGTTTGTTCTGAATGAATACGAGTCTTTGTCAAATAATCACAAATGTGATAAAAATTACATTTTTTTATTAATTCTAGCCATTTTGCATAATCTTGAGTACAAAATAAGGTTTCATCAAATTTACCATATTTTTTAAAGATATTTTTATGAATTAGTAAAGTTATGCCATTAATGAATCCCTCTAAAAGCAATAATTCTGGATATTTTGTAACTTTGCTATGATTTATATCTTTATGAGCATAAACATTTCCATTTTCAGACATAAAATCATAATTAGAGCAGATTATTGTTTCCTTATCTTCTAAGAGCGCTAAAGTAGCAACTTCGCGCTCTATCTTATTGGGATAATATTCATCATCGTGACTAAGCCAAGAAAAATATTCTCCTGTCATTTTTTCTATTCCAAAGTTCAGCGCAGAAGAAACACCCCCATTTTCTTTATGAAAATATTTTACTTTTTCTTTATATTCTTCTACAATTTTCCTGGTATTATCTGTACTACCATCGTCTACCACTACTATCTCTATATTTGTATACGATTGATTTAAAGCACTTTCTATGGAATTTTTAATATACTTTTCCCCATTATATACAGGAATAATAATCGAAACTTTTGGAAAAAACTGATTCATAATCCATAACCTCCATCATATAAAAACTTAATATTTTCTCCATACTGTTCTATTGATATAGTCAGTATAGCTCATAATAATCCTTACAACTTTATAAGATAAATTATCAACATCATAGTCACTAACAATATGCATTTTTTTATTTTGACTTGTAACTATTTTAATGGAATCTAGTATACTTTTAGACTCTACGCCACTCATTATCAAAGTTCCTTCATCCATTCCTTCTGGTCTTTCATGAGCTTGTCTTATTGTAATTGCAGGGAACCCCATTAAAGAGGACTCTTCAGTTATAGTGCCACTATCTGAAATAACACAAAAAGCATTTTGTTGAAGTTTGTTATAATCATTAAAGCCAAGTGGTTTCATATAGTTAACATATTCATTAAATTTAAAATTCATTTCTTCTATTTTTTTCCTTGTTCTAGGGTGAGCACTGAATATTATAGGCATTTTGTAAGTCTCACCAACATCGTTTATAGCATTAAGTAATGATAAAAAGTTTTTTGGATTATCAACATTTTCTTCTCTATGAGCACTTAATACAAAGTAATTATTTCTTTCTAGATTCAACCTTTCAAGAATATCACTATTATCAATACTTTCTTTATTACATTCAAAAACTTCTTTCATGCTTGAGCCCGTTTTAATAATAGTTTCTGGTTTTATCCCTTCAGCAATTAAATATCTTCTAGCATGCTCTGTAAGTGTCATGTTAATATCACTCAAATGATCAACTATTTTTCTATTAATTTCTTCTGGCACTCTTTCATCAAAACATCTATTGCCTGCTTCCATATGAAAAACAGGAATTTTATTTCTTTTTGCTGAAATTACTGACAAACAAGAATTAGTATCACCATATAGCAAAAGTGCATCAGGCTTATGCTTTTTAAATATTTCATCTGATTTTTTTATAACATTTGCTATTGTCTCAGCAGCATTTTCTCCCGCAGCATTCATATAAATATCAGGTTCTCTTAAACCTAAATCTTTAAAGAAAACTTCATTTAATTCGTAATCATAGTTTTGCCCAGTGTGAACCAGAATGTGATCTGTATATTTATCTAATTCTTTTATCACACAAGCTAGCTTGATAATTTCTGGCCTAGTGCCAACTATTGTCATTACTTTCATATTAACATCTCCTACTATAAGTTAGGATATAAATCCTTATGTGAATCAACCCATTCTTTCATTTCCTTAATCATCTCTTCATATGAAGGTATGTTATAATCAAATGATTTTTCAGTTCTAATAAGAGTTTTTTCACTTTTCAACTCATCGTTTATCTCTATATCAACTTTTTTATTAAAGACATTTTTAAATAATTTTAGCAATTCATATTTTGGTATTGTACTATTATTTACAACATGTTGTAAGCCAGTGATATTATTTTTTATTGTAGATTCTATTGCTTTAGCTAATTCAATAGTTGTAACACCCGTCCAAATAACCTTTGAATATCCATAAACTTTATCATTTTGACTCATAAACCATTGAAATAAACCTATTCCTTTTGGGTTAGAATCAGGCCCAACAATAGAAGTCCTTAAAGTTACATTTCTTTCATTGTTAATTTCGCCTAAAGCTTTGCTTCTCCCATAAAAGCTAGTTGCATCAGGTAAACTATCTTCTGTATAATTTCCATCTAAACCACTAAATACACAATCCGTACTTATATGGATTAATTTAAAACCATACTTTTCAGATATGCTATCCAAATAGTGCGGTAGTAAACTATTCAATTTAACAGCCATGAATTTGTTATCCTCAGCAGCCTTATTTAATATACCAATACAATTAATTACAACATTTGGCTTTATATCTTTAATTATTGACTCAATTGCTTCCATATCGCCAAAAGCATCATACTTTATATCTTCTTTTGTGGAAGTGCCATAAACCTCATAATCTCGTTCTTTAAAATAATTAAATACAACATGGCCTAACATCCCTGTTTTTCCAAGTACAAGGATTCTCATTCAACATCTCCCATTTTTTTCAATAACTCTATCATACCATTAATATCCAATCTTTCAGTATTATTGGAAGTATAAGACTCTACTTTTCTTACTTTGCCATCACCTTCTGGATAAAATTTGTCATAATTCAAATCTCTATTATCCATTGGAATTTTAAAATAATCCCCCATGTCAATTGCTTTTGTCATTTCTTCTCTTGTTACAAGAACTTCATGATCCTTCTCACCATGTCTTGTGCCAATAATTTTTATCTCTGCATCACTATTTTTAAATTTTTTTACTGCTTCCGCAAGAGTTTGGATTGTTGCTCCTGGAGCTTTTTGTACAAATAAATCACCTTGATTACCATTCTTAAAAGCAAATAATACTAATTTAACTGCATCTTCCAATGTCATCATATAGCGTGTCATTTCTGGATCTGTAACAGTTAAAGGTTTGCCTTCTTTTATTAATTTATAAAACAAAGGTATAACGCTTCCTCTAGAACCCATTACATTTCCATAGCGAGTTAAACAAATGGTAGTTTTAGCATCATCGCCTAACATTCTTGCTTTTGCAATTATAGTTTTTTCCATTAAAGCCTTACTCATTCCCATCGCATTAATCGGATAAGCAGCTTTATCAGTACTTAGACAGACAATCTTTTTTACTCCATGCTTTACTGCGCTTTCTAAAACATTATAAGAGCCAAAAACATTGGTTTTCGCAGCTTCAATTGGAAAGAACTCACATGAAGGAACTTGCTTTAGTGCTGCAGCATGAAATACATAATCAACGCCTTCCATGGCAACATCAATAGTATTTATATCTCTTACATCACCAATAAAAAATTTTAATTTATGGTTATTATATTTTTTCCGCATATCATCTTGTTTTTTTTCATCTCTAGAGAAAATTCTTATCTCCTTCAATTCAGTATTATTTAAAAACATCTCTAATACCTTATTTCCAAAAGATCCGGTACCTCCAGTTATTAATAAAACTTTATCTTTAAAAATATCTTCTTTCATTTTTACCTACTTTCTATATTTTAACAATGAAGGATTAATATTCTTCCATTTATTAACAAAATATTTTCCTTTTTCTTGTATTAATTTTTCATGTTTATCGCTACCACTTTTTGTTGTTTGATGAGCATCGTGCTCTATATTCAAAAACGGGCAATAATATAATTCTTTACCTACATTTCTTATTTTTAATGAAATGTCAGTATCTTCATAACAAGTTGGATCATAGTTAACATCAAAGCCGCCAATTTTATTAAAAATGCTTCTTTTCATAAACATACCGCCACTCCCAAGATAACCAATATCCTTTCTTGCCATTCCTCCGGGAGGCATATACCTAAATTCAAAATTATCAACGGTATGGAAAGCATATCCTTTTTTATTAAACCAACCACCCGTCCATCCGATAGCGCCTATATTTTGGTCAATATTAAATAATGTTAAATAATTATCTATCCAATCATTACCTTTTATAAATTGATCGCTATCCAAAAACATAATATACTCTTTTGAGCTTTTTTTTACACCAAGATTTCTTCCAGATGCACACCCATTTTTAGTGTTTCTATATATTTTTATATTATTATACTTTTTGGTAAGCATCTCATAAGAACCATCACTGCTTAAATTATCAACCACAATAATTTCATACTTATATTTTCCCTTATACTTTATTAATGAGTCCAGGCACTTATCAATAATTCCTTTATTATTATAATTTAAAATAATTATAGAAATATTATCATAATACTTTTTAAATTCAGTTTTGGCATTTTTAGGTTTCATTATAATATTTCTCTTTTCAAGTTTGCTAAAAATATAAGACCCATCTTTACGAGTTTTTATCTTTATATTAGTATATCTAAATATTTTTTTGATTGTTTCTTTTAAACCAAAAACTTTATAATAATTAATAATTTTTTCTTTCATAATAACCCAAAATCATTTATTTTCTATATATTTTAAGTAATCATCGCATACTTCTTTTCCCCCTACCTTTTGAACGATACCATGTTCAATCCATATAACTTTATCACATATTTTCTTTACTTGAGTTAGTGAATGCGAGACATATAATACAGTTGTTCCTCCATTTATCATACTCATCATTTTAGCTTCACTTTTTGCTTGAAAAGCTATATCTCCAACCGCTAATATTTCATCCACGATTAAGATTTCTGGCTCGACTATAGTAGCAATGCTAAAAGCAAGTCTAGCAACCATGCCTGAGGAAAAGTTTTGAACTGGAACATCTAGAAATTCTCTTAACTCTGAAAACTCTACTATTTCATCAAATTTAGAATCAATTAGTTCTTTTGGATATCCCATAACGGCACCATTAAGATATATGTTTTCTCGGGCAGTTAGCTGAGGATCAAAACCGGCTCCAAGTTCAATCATTGGGCATATATTACCATAGCAATCAACGTGACCTTTGGTAGGTTTCATTACTCCAGCTATCACTTTTAACAGGGTGGATTTGCCAGCTCCATTTGATCCAATAAAACCTATAACTTCTCCTCTTTTAACTTTGAAGCTTACATCTTTAAGAGCCCAAAATTCATTTTTCTTTTTATTCTTTTTTTTCTCTTTTCTCTTTTTAGGATCAAATAAATTAATAAAGCCCTGTTTTAAAGAAAAGCCTTTTTCGATTCCGAGGTTAAATCTCATAGAAACGTTATCAACATCAATCATAATGTCATTATTTTTTTCCATATTAACCTCCCTATACATAATAAATAAATTTGTCTTGCGTTTTCTTAAATATAACCATACCAACAATTAAGAAAACTAAGCCACAAATTCCACAATAAATCCACACATTTGGTGTCGGAACAGCATGATATATAACTACATCTCTTACAAATTTTACAATCCAATATAATGGATTACATTTAAATATAAACAAAAACTTCTCTGGTATAATGGCTACATCATACATGATTGGTGTCATATATGTCCATAAAGTTATTACAACGCCATATATATAAAACATATCTCTTAAAAATACAGATACTGCAGATAATATAAACCCAATTCCTAAAGTAAACATTAGTAAGCATATAAATGCATAAGGAAGTAAAAGATGGTGCCAAGTTATGCCAGTTCCCGTTAAAAAGATGATTGCATATAGTGGAATAAGTGTTAATAGGAAATTGATACCCACAAACAAGCACTTAGAAATTGGGAATATATACTTAGGCATATAAACTTTATTTATTAAGCTAAAATTTCCTACTACACTGCTCATAGCCAAATTACTTGCTTCAGAAAAATAGTTAAATATTACTAATCCAGACATAAGATATACCAAATAATTAACATTAGGCATACTCATCTTAAACATATTAGAAAAAACCAAAGCCATAACAGACATAGTTAAAACAGGATACAAAAGGCTCCATAAAACTCCCAAGACACTTCTTTTATATTTTACTTTAAAATCTCTTGTGACAAGTTGTTGTAGTAAAAAAGAATATTTTTTAATTGCATAACTTATTTTTGATATCATTTACTAACCTCTCTTTTCATTATACCAACTATTTATAAATATTACTAGAAAAACAATAATTATACGCCTAAATAAAGGCCTAAAAATAGCTAGAGATATTATCTCTAGCTATCATTTATTTCTAAATATTACTAAGAACATAAATTTAAGTAAATTTAAATTGCTCTTCATTCTCTTTGGTTCTTTTATCATGCGATAAAGCCACTCTAATCTTAATTTTTGCCATACTTTCGGAGCTCTTTTAGTGTAACCGCTTATAACATCAAAAGATCCTCCTACTGGCATAATGAGTTTAACATTTTTAAGTTTATCTTCATTATTTATAATAAACTCTTCTTGCTTTGGACTTCCTGTAGCTACAAAAAGCATATCAGGTTTAGCTTTTTTAATATTAGCTAAAGCTTTATCTTCACTTTCATAACCACTGGTGATTCCTACAATATTGATGTTTTTATAGTGCTTTTCAATGTTCTCTTTAGCTTTGGCTACAACTTCTTTTTTAGCTCCATATAAATATACTTTATATTTATCTTTGACAGCAATATCTAAAAGATCTTCAAATAGTTCTACTCCTGCAATTCTGGATGGCACACTTATATCTTTCATTTTCAAAGCCATAACTGTTCCTATACCATCAGGAATGTTATATTTTTGTTTATTAAACTTATCTTTTAGTTCTTCATTCTTATAAAAGTTCATAACTATCAAAGGATTAATATTATAAATAATATTTCTCTTATTATTCTTTAAATCATTTTTAATATTTGTTAATAATTTGTTATATTCTTCTGTACAAACATTAAAGCCTAATACTTTAGCGTCTTTTTCTTTTTTACTTCTTACTTCATTTAGGCTAATGCCAATAATAGTTCCTAAAGGAATTATTATTGAAATACTATTAAGAAGGTTACCACTATAGTAAGAGGTTGTGAGTACAACGCCAATTCCTAATAAAAGCATTATATTTTTAAATACTAATTTATCTTCCATATTAATAAATATCTTAATAAGCATATATAAATATAATAATATATAAACACCTAGAACTAGTATAGTTCCTATAATACCTATCGAATAATAATGCATAACAAAGTCTTGTTCTATATTTTGCATGTCAATTATTCTTTTGTAACCTATTCCTAGTAAGTTATCTAATAAAGGTTTATTATTAAGTTCTTTAACTCTTTTAATAACGCTATTTTCAATAAATCTTGTATCAGATAAAATATTGTCATCGTATTTCATTAAACCTTGCCAAAATTCAGGATCATTTTTATATGGATATATCTCATTTGGAAAAGACATATTAATTACTCTATCTTTAAAGATATCTATTTCCTCATTATCTTCTTCCTCTTGGTCCTCATTAGAATTTTTATCATTTTCTTCTCCTGTATTTTTTTTATCCGTAGTATTTAATAATGAATCATAAAAATCATATCTAGCCATTAAAGGAGAGCTAAATAAAATCGCACTATAGCCCATGATTAATAGTACCATTAAACCCATAAAGCTTGGTTTAAACGTCTCTTTTTTTATAATAAGTAAAAAATCGTATACCATCAAAGAAATAACAATAATCATAAGAGGCACTATAGTAGCTATTCTGGTTCCTAGCATTAGTAATGATAATAATAAAATAATTATAGTAATAACATCAAATACTTTTATTTTATTTTTAAGTTTGTTGATAAGAAGTGGTAAATATAAAAGGATTATGGCAGATGTTTGATTACCAAATTGAAAAAAGCCATTTGATGATATTTCGGCAAAATAATATTCTTTACCATTAAACCATTCAAATATATTATGTTTAATAGGAAAAAAGCCATAAGAAGAATACCCTATTTTAAAGATATTACATATTACTATTTGACCACTTATAAGTAAAATACAGATATTTAATATCTTATAAAAGGTATCTAATTTAATATCTAATTTACTAATAATATAGATAATTAAGAGGTTCATACTTATTTTATAGAAATATAATATCTCACTTGCTATAGTGCTGTTTGGAATGTTGAATAAATGGGCAATTATATAAATTAAAAATAAGAAAAAATAAATATAAAGATATTTTCGATCTTGTTTTTTACCATACTTAAAAAAGACTATCATAAATAATATACTTATAAAGATAGCCCTAATAAGCGTACTAAAAGAATTATAAAAAATATGTAAATCTAAAAAAATAGATAATACAAAGAAAGTAAGAAAGATATTGATTAAAATATTTTTAGTTTTACTTTTCATATATTCTCCCGTTTTATTTTTTCTTTTTCTTATGTTCAAGTCTTAGCTACGATAATGATTAAGATAAACATTAATACAATATAGATAGCTATAGCTAGTTTACTATTATTACCTAAAGCATAGAATATGGATACTAAAGAGAAAAGAACACTTATAAAATAGATTATAAATAAACTTTTTCTTGGTGAAAATTTCATTCTAAGAAGTTGATGATGGAGTAGCAAAATAAACACTACTTAGCCCAGCACAAAGTCCATCTAACCCACCAATTAAATTAATAGTATTTATAGCCGAAACAATAAATAAAACTGATATTATTTGTCCTAATAAATTAATGTTTTGAAAGAATGATTGGCCATAAAAAACAACAATCAAAGCAACAACGAGATCAACTAAGAATTTATATTTAACTATATTATAATAAATGTTTTTGAAAAAATTCATTTGCATCTTCCTCTATTATATTTTTCTTATACAATCACAATATAAATATACCATATAATTAATATTTTAGAAATAATTTTAAATTATAACGACCAAAACATTAGCTTTAATGCTATTATGGTTTAATAAGAAAAATAGCATATAAAGGAACTGATTTAATTTGTTTTTTAGGATCATAAGCAAAATCTTTAGTACTTAATCTTATTGCATACTTAGGATGATATATTTCCCTATAAATATTTAAACTTTTAGATTGCGTATTTTCACCTGCTTTAACTTCTAAAGGAATAATACCATCTCTAGTATATAAAAGAAAATCAATTTCCGCAGTTGCATCATTTTTCCAATAATATAAAGAAAAATTATTACAAACTAACTGATTAGCAACAAAATTTTCAGTTATAATTCCTTTATATAAAGAAACATTATCTTTAATAATATCCATAGGAGATATTTTTAATAAAGTATTTAATATTCCAACATCACTTAAAAAAAGTTTAAAAGTATCTACATCTATAAACCCTTCCAAAGGAATTTCGGCTCTTTTAACCATTTTAGCCCTTAAAACTAAATTACTAGCTTCAAGCCAATCTAAAGCTGTTGCATACTCTCTAGCTCGAGCATCTTTATCTACTAAAGAATATTGGAATTTACTAGATAAATTATTTAATTGAGATGGTAAAGAATTATAAATTCTTTGTACTTTTAAAGATTCGGCATCATTAGTAACATATCTTCTCATATCATCAAAATAAGAAGATAAAATATCATTTAAAATGCTATTATCATATTTAATATAATCTCCTTTAGTGGCAATAATTTTTTTAACACTTTCAGGCATTCCCCCGGACATTAAATACATATAATAATATTTTAAAGCTTTATTATGTAAGGCTTTACCTAAAGCTCTATTATTATCATAACCATCTTTAATAACGTCAATTAAAAGTTCTTCGTTATTTGCCCAAAGAAATTCTTCAAAATCCATAGGATATAAATAAGAAAAAGTGATTTTTCCAACAGGAAAAGAAGATTTAAATCTTTTTAGCCTAACACCGAGAAGCGAACCAGCACAAATAACACGTAATTTTGGATGATCCTCCCAAAAATACTTAAGTTCAGTAATTATTTTTTCTGATTCTTGAATTTCATCAATAAATAAAATAGTATTATCCTTTTCAATATCAAAGTCTAATAATACCTTTAATCTATTAAATTTTTCATCCGAAGATAAAACAGAATCATATAAATCAATAATATCATTTCTTTTAATTAAATTAACATAAATATAATTTTGATATTCATTTTGACAAAACTCATTAATAATATGAGTTTTACCACATTGTCTTACACCAAGCATAATTAATGGTTTAGCATGAATTTCTTCTTTCCATTTTAATAAATCGTTATAAATTTTTCTTTTCATAGGTATTCTCCTT
This sequence comes from uncultured Bacilli bacterium, assembly GCA_947586825.1. Classification (GTDB taxonomy): domain Bacteria; phylum Bacillota_I; class Bacilli_A; order RF39; family UBA660; genus UBA6448. The sequence continues at coordinate 23,348 of CANPXU010000001.1, forward strand.
ATGAATAAGGATACCATTCTTTTAGTTTAAAATCAACAAATCTCACGAAATTCAAAGAACTTTTTGACGCTTTTCTCACGAAAATCAAAGGACTTTTTGACGCTTTTCTCACGAAATTCAAAGGACTTATTTACCATTTTTAAACACTATTAAAAACATAAACTTAAATAAATTTAGATTACTTTTTATTCTTTTTCTTATGTTCAAATAAAATATTAGTCTTAGCTACAATAATGATTAAGATAAACATTAATACAATATAGATAGCTATAGCTAGTTTACTATTATTGCCTAAAGCATAGAATATTGATACTAAAGAGAAAAGAATACTTATAAAATAGATTATAAATAAACTTTTTTTTGGTGAAAATTTCATTCTAAGAAGTTGATGATGTAAATGTTCTTTATCAGGTTCTCCGATACTTTGATGCTTAATAAGTCTTCTTATAATGGCAAATAAAGTATCAAAAATTGGAATAGCAAGGATTAACATTGGCACAACTAAAGATGTAATGGTAGCCACTTTAAATCCTAGTAAAGCTATAATCGATATCATAAAGCCTAAGAATGTACTTCCGCAGTCGCCCATGAATACTTTGGCAGGTGGAAAATTATGCGTTAAAAAGCCTAAGGTTGAGCCAAGCATAATTAAACATAAAATAACATCAAGGCCAGAAGTATTACCCATCATAAAGGCAATAACCGATATGGTAGCAAAGTAAATACTACTTACGCCAGCACAAAGACCATCAAGGCCATCTATTAAGTTAATCGCATTGATAGCAGATACAATAAATAAAATAGATATAATTTGGCCTAACAATATAGGAAAATAAAAGTTAAAGCCTAATAAAGAAATATGTTGAAAAAATAATCTTCCATAAAAGACTACAATGGATGCCACTAAAAGATGCACCAAAAATTTATATTTAGCCCTAATAGGCTTAATATCATCTAAAATACCTAATACTACTAAAATAAATGAAGCTATTAAAATAGATAGCATTTGCGTAGTAATTTCACCATAAGCTATATAGCCAAATAAAAATCCACCATAAATAGCTATACCCCCTAGTCTAGGCATAGGATGCTTATGAATTTTTCTTTCATTAGGCATATCCATTGCTCCCACATGGACAGCAAGCTTTTTAGATAGAAATACTAAAATAAAACTAACTAGATAAGTTACAATTAATATCTCTAATATATTGTGATTATTAATAACAAAATTCATTATAACTCCTATTAGTATTATAACCCATAATAAGAAGATTTAACAATAATAAGATATTTAGAATAATTTTAAAAAATGCAAAATAAAAAGGAAATTTGCCACCCACCCGGTATATATAAATATGGAGGTATATAATGAATGAACTATTTATTTATATGGACGATTCTGGCGTATTAAATAAAAATGAAGCTACCTTTGTATATGCTGGTTTATTTTTTTACTCGGCAGAAGAATATAACAACTTTATAATTAGATATAAAAGTATTATAGATGATATTAAATGTAAGTATTGTAAAAATAAATATAATTGTAATAATGATTGCCCTGAGATTAAAGGCACATCAAAACTTACTAGTGCAAATCGCAGAAGAATTATTAACTTAATAAAGAAGCAAAAATCTTATGGGGTTCTTATTAATAATCAAAAGATATTTAATAGAATTTTAGATAATAAACTTGCTCGGGGAAGATTTTGTGAATATGCACAAAAAAGAGTTATCAAAGAAATTGTAAGTTATGCTATCCAAAATAAGGCTATTGATAATTTACTGCCTCTTACCATAAATATCAAAATAGATGAAAATAACGCTAAAAGTAATGGCTATTATAATTTACATGATAGCATCTTTAAAGAACTTAAACATGGTATGCGCAATGATGATTATGCTATTATGCATAAACCTTTACTTAAAGCTAAATTACTATTAAAGGTTAGAAAATATAATTCTAAACTTCATTATGGCATTCAAAGTGCTGATATGATAGCTAATTTTGTCCATCGTAAGTTTAAACAAAATAATATTGATGAATTAGAGTTTATGACCATCAAACTATTTTTGCCATAGAAAAAGGAAGCCTAAGCTTCCCTCTTATCTAACTGAGAAGATATAAAGCTATAAAGCTTTTACATGCATCAGTTATTGACCTGACAAAGTATCACTACTTCCGGTAAAGCAAATATAGCATAAAGCTATTTAAAATGTCAATTATTCCTTATTTTTCTTTTTATCTTTTTTCTTCTTTTTGCGTTTACGATCATCTTCAAAGATATCGTATACTTCATCTTCACTAGCATCCTCAGCTGTTTGTATACTTTCGTCTTTTACTGGGGTAAAATTATCTTTTATTTTTTGAGTATCAGATAATTTTTTATCATCTTCCTCTTCCACTTTAAAATCTTCTTTTGGTGCCTTTTCTTCCTTTGTTGTTTTTGGAACGGGTACTTGTTTTTCTTCTTTCTTTATTTCTTTATTTTTCTTAGGTTTTTTACCCTTTTTAGCTAATAAAGAAATAATTACAATTAAGCTTACAAATGTTGTGCCTGCGAAAGCACACGCTACATAAAGAAGTAGTTTAGTATGCTCCATCTCTTCATTTTTCTCTTCTTTATCAAATTTCATAATGGTATTATCTTTGGTATCAACAGTAAATAAACCCTCTTCATTAGTTTCAACGTTAACACCATAAACATATTTATACCTATCTTCATTACTCTTTTGTAAGCACTCTACTTCGATATTATTAATTTTTAAAGTTGAGGCAGTATAATCTTTAAGATTTTCTTTCATCCCTAATGGTCTTACGGTTATATTGCCTAAATTAATTTCATAATACCTATCATATTTACCATCTTCATAGGTAAACATTACGACCTTACCCTTTTCATCTTTAAGACCTACTACGGTAAGATCCATGATATCGCTATGATAAGCCGGTATCTCAAATTCACCAATATTAATTTTAGATTCTTTAAATCCTTTCGGTGTAGTTAGATTTTCTCTCATCTTAACAACTGTATATTTTTTGCTATCATAGTTTACTTCAATAGGATTTTTATCTATTACTTCAACATTGATTTTATAAACCTTTTCGCTACCATTTTGAGCAACAACATATATTTCAAAAGTATTATTACCTGGTGATACACTTTGAGGCCCAATACCACTTACAGAGGCTGTATTATCTTCAGGTGTAGCAGATATATTTATTTCTTTTGTATCTTCACTTACTTTAACATTATACTCTAAAGTATCTTTATTAAACTCAGGCTCTAAATCAGCATCATCGACTTTTAAAGATGCCAAGTTATTGTTTTTAGATAAACTATCTTGATATTCATTATAAGTTATAGTACTTACAGTAGCAGATCCAACATTTAAGGTCATTTCATTTACATCAAAATCTACAACTGATATTGAACCTAATGAGAAAGTACTTGACCCTTTAGCAACAGCAGTAAATGTATAAGAAAAAGTAACTGTTTTAGTAGCATTATTATCAACATATCCTACAGCATGAAGATCAGCAGTTGATGATACTAGTCTAAAAACAGACGAATTATAATTTAAGCCATATTCCCAAGAACCTAAAGGAGTTGCCGAAGAAATAGTTACATAAACTGTTACACTATTGCCTATAATAACTTGTGAAGTCGAAGCTGAAACATTAACATTAGCAGTTGCCGCATTAACCGTTCCTGCGAACATAAAGGTACTTAATATGGTAAATAATAATATTTTTATTTTTCTCATATATTTCCTATCCTCCTTAATTTATGGTTAAATAGCCTAAAATATGCTTTTGAATTCTTAATAAGTCTTTAATATTAACAATTCCATCTTGGTTATTATCTCCGCCTTTAAAATATACACCAGGTAAATCAGAATAACCTAAAATATACTTTTGAACTTTTAGAAGATCTTTAATATCAATATTACCATCACCACTTACATCGCCACGGACAGCAATATTCAATGTCTTTTTATCAGCCCCATTAGAAATGGTTACCGTGTCACCTGTAGAGAATGTTAAAGGATTTTGATTATTTATTACAACACTAGCTGTAGCAGATATTTTATTAACTTCATTTCTAAATTGATCTATCGTAAGTCCTGGACCATAGATAAGCATTTCTCCTGTTATAGGGGCAGCCATACTGTTTAAGATATCATCAACGCTCATTGCGGTACCATCGGTTCTAATAATATTAATTGTATAATTTTGAACTTTCTTATTTTGAGCAGTTACTTTAAGAGTTACAGTTGTCTTTTCACCTGTTAAATTAATATCACCAGTTCCTTCGAGTTTAGCATTTTTATTAATAACAGATCCTGCAATTTTAACAGAAGTAAGACCTTCAGCTACATAATAATCATATGTAAAAGTATCATGTTTAAAGTTTTGAATTTCTTTGCCATTTACCGTAATACTCTTTAAATGATTATTAGGATTACCCTCTGTAGGCATTGGGCTTGCCGTCTCAGGCATATTAGCATATACCGGAATAACAAAGCTAAATGCGGTTTCAAGTAAGTTATTAGAAACTAAAGCTTTATAAGTTGATATAGCTTCTTGAGCAGGGCCTTGGACATTAGTTTGATATTGATTGGTATAAGCTGTTCTTTGACGATAAGAAGATACATTATACTTTTGGAAATATGTTGTATCTTGACCTATTCCGACATAGTGAGCAGCAATATACTGTGCACCACCATTAATTGCCGTATCAAGTGTTGTCCATGGCGTACCATAGCCAATGCTACCGGCAGCCCATTTGATGCCATCTGCAGCCCCAGTATAAGCACCGATATTGTAAGGGTTATAAATGTGAGGATAATTACCATAGGCTGTTCCTCTTATGGAATAATTAGTGTAATTACCTGTCGTCTCTAATTTAATTCTACTTGCTAGATAAACAGGACTAACATTATTACTTTTACCAGCATCATATATAACACTGCTCTTTGCAGCTATATCCGTACCTTTTAAAACATCATTAACGGTATCTAGTTTTTGAGCAGTCTCATCAAAAGATAGTTTTTCAAAAATAAATATTTCTTGTTCATCAAAGAAGTTACGAGGGTCAAGGAAATATGCTACCGTATCGTGACTAGCGTTATACCAGTTAGTACCCTCCTTAACAATAAACTCATCTTTTAAATAATCATAAGATATATATTCCGTATCAAGAAAGCCTTGTGTTTTTTCATTAAATGATTGAATTAGTGCTTTACGATCATACTCTTGTTGGAAAACGGAATTTCCCCAGTCTAAATTATTAAAATCAGGAGTAAAGTTCCAAGTAGGATGGATTTTTTTAAGTTCACATAAGCCAGGGATATAACTTTCAGGGAAGCCTTTAACTTTTAAATCAGTTTCACAGTTATTTACCACATTTTCGTCATACTCTACTCTTGAATATTCGTCTGCAAAGTTAGCGCAAACATAACCAGTTTTATCACCTTCATAGTAAACATGATACCAACCCATTGTACATCCTAGGCTTGGATCAGTTCTTTCTTCTGTTACAAGTTCATATATTGTATTAACAGGAATTTTTTCAACTAATGTCTTAGAACTTGAAGTTGGTTCTTCTCTAAGCCTTACACCTGATACAGGAACTATGATTCTTACTATCGTTTTAGCGTAAACTACTTCATGCACAAAAAAAAGAAAGGCTGTAAATAATAGCAATAGAATAAATCTACTTTTTTTCATTTTACAGCCCTCCTTTCCTACTCTTTTATAATTATAACATTATATTTAGGAATTTTATGGGAACTTTACAACTTTTTGTCGAAACATGTCAACTTAATGCAACGTCTAAAATCATCATTATAACAAACCCAATTAAAGCTAAAAATGTCATCAAATTCTTTTTGGCATTATTTTGACTTTCCGGAATAATCTCTCTTATAACAACAAAGATCATAGCACCGCCGGCAAAAGCTAGTAAATATGGCAGTAAGTTACGAACATTGAGAACAAGAATAGCACCAATTAAACTAGATATTGGCTCGACAAGGCCGCTTAAAGCACCAATCAAAAAGGATTTGGTTCGTGAGTATCCTGCTCCTCTTAAAGGAAGGCTAATAGCCGCTCCTTCAGGAAAGTTTTGGATACCAATACCTATAGCAAGCATTAAAGCTGAAGCCAAAGTAACGCCATCAAGGCCATATTTAATTGAGCCAAAAGCCACACCTATCGCTAGTCCCTCAGGGATATTATGAAGAACTATTGAGCTAACTAGTAAGATAAGTCTTTTGCTGCTACTTTCGCCTTCGATATGTTTTGATACTAGTTTATCACTAACAATTAAGAAGATACCACCGAAAAGAAAGCCAATTGAAACAGCTAGCCATGGATTCAAGCCAAGATTTTCAGCCCCACTTAAAGCCGGATTAATAAGCGAAAAGAAACTAGCTGCGAGCATTATTCCTGCCGAAAGCGATAGCATCATTGCTAAAATATTTTTATTAACCTTTTTAAAGAAAACAACAATTCCTGATCCTAGTGCTGTTATAGCAAAGGTTAAAAGTCCTGCCAAAAAGGATTGAATTGGATTAGCTAGGTTTGCATACCACATTATCATTTTATTCACCCTATTAGTAATATATTAAAGTTCTTGATGAAGGCTTGGGCTTTAGTATATAATAAAAGTATGAAAGAAAATAGCGTTGTAAAAATAGTTAATAAAGATGGGTATTCTTATTTAGAATTTAAGAAATTAACTGAATTAGGAGTAAAGAATTGTTTTACTTTAAAACCTCTTAATTTTTCTTTTAAACACCAAAGTGAAGTGGATAATCGCAATAACTTCAAAATAATCTGTAAACTTATGGATATAGATTATGATAAATTATGTAGGCCTGAGCAAAAGCATACTAATGAAGTTAAGATTGTCAAGGATAAGTACGGTGTTAACATAAGTGAGTTTAGCTTTACAGATGGACTTATAACTAATCAAAAAGGCATACCTATTGCTACTACAGCCGCCGACTGTACGCCTATTATGATATATGATTCTCAAAATAAAGTAATTGCTAATGTTCACTCGGGTTGGAAAGGCACTTTAAATAATATTGTAATTAATGCTACTAATAAAATGATAGAAGAGTTTAACTGTCAAAAAGAAAATCTACTTTACTTTTTTGGCCCATGCATCTGTAAAGACTGTTTTGAAGTTCAAAATGATGTATATGAACTTTTTTATAATAAATATAAATACTTAGATAATATAAATGATATTATTAGAAAGAAAAATGATAAATACTTAATTGACACTACCCTTTTAAATGAAACCTTACTTATAAATATGGGCATTAAAAAAGCAAATATCTATAAAGCTGATATTTGCACTTATGAAAATGATAATTATTTACATTCATATCGTAAAAGAACAAGCGATTCCTTTGGTTTGGGAGTAGCTATAGTTTGTCTATAACTACTTTTTTTTATTTCCTTTGAAAACCGCATATATAGCAGCAGCTCCTACAAAGACAAATATAAAAACCCTAGTTATAGTACTATCATTATCAACAAGATAATCATTTATTTTATCGGTTATGTCATCAACTTTTTCGATGACATGTTCAGCTTCCTTTTCAAGGTCTTTTTCGTTTTCCTCTACCTGTCCTATTTTAGTAAAGTCAATGTTATCCTCGACACCATCAGTGTCAATGGTTGAGCAATATCCTTCCTCTTTGCCATCTTGCCATAAACCTAAAGCGTTTTCACGTGCTGACTTTTGTATAAGGCATAAGCTTTCCGTGTAGCGATAAGTACCATAGATATAAGCAACTTCCGCATAGCCTACGGATACAAGTTCTTTTTGTAGTAAGCTATCATCTACCCAAATCCAAGCAAGACTTCGACCATATTTATCTGTTTTATTACTATTTTCATACTCAACAACTATTTTACTGGCATTACTAAGTTTATTGCATGTATACTCACTAGCATTTTCGCCATAGGCTTCCACCTCTTTGGTTGGGTGTACAGTCTCGGGAGTATCAATAGCTAAAAATCTAAACTTAGTCTCTTCACCATCAACCAAAAAAACGGCTGTATCACCATCTACGCATCTTACAAAACTAACCTCTTGGGCAGTAGTATCCGCTTTAACACTCAAGGGGCAAAGAATTAAAATTAATAACCAAAATATTATACTTCTTTTCATACCAAGGCCTATTTACTATAGTAATCCATTTCATCCAGTTCTCTTGCTACCTCTTCTAGTTCATCATCTTCATCAATATCCATTTCATTAATAGCAAACATTAACTCTTTAGTATTATTATATTTTTTATAATCAATATTATTTCTTGCTAATACCTTAACTTGATAATCGGATAAAGCCATGCCATTTTCTCTTGTTTTTAACCATGAATCATCTTTAGGTAAAGTATTTTCTAATTCTTCTTTTTCCATATCATTCATCTCCATATATTATGTTCAATTTCATATATAATTATATCTTAATCCATTTAAAAAGCCAACTTTTGATTGGCTTTTGTTTACTAATTTATAGATATTGTTTTCTTAGTTTCAACTACTTCTTCTTTAGGAACTGTAATGCTCAATATACCATCATTAAAACTAGCTTGAATTTTATCTTCATCAACATTTCCTAAATAGAATGATCTTTCGCATCTTTCGTATGATTTTCTTTCACGATGTAGGAACTTCTTACTTTCTTTATCCTCGCTATGTCTTTCAGCGATTATTTTTAGGTTTCCTTTATCACATTCAATTTTAATGTCTTCTTTTTTGAAACCAGGAGCATCTATATCAATATGATAGGTGTTATCCTTTTCATAAATATCGCATAGCATACCTTGAGGTTTTCTTACATCGATATCATCATCGAATAAATCATCAAACAATATTCTTCCAGGTAACATACCCTTTCACATCCTTTCCTAATTATTAATATAGTACTTCAATGTGAAGAAATTGTGAATTTTAACAAATTATACTAATTTTCTTCCTCTTCTTCGTCCATAGCGTCAACTTGATTTTCAAATTCTTCAATCAGTTTAGCTTTTAACGTTTCATCAGAAACAGGTTCTACTGCAAATTCATTATCTACTACTAACTCTTTAAATAAATCATATGAATCAGTAGGTTCATCATTAACATATTTAGAAGCTAGAAAATACTTAGAACCATCTTTTTCGGTAGATAATAAAAGTATATATTCGCTACCATCTTCTAAAGTTATTACTTCGTCAATCCCCATAATATCCTCCTATCTTGCCATTTGGCTTACTCTTGCGTATCTTTCAATTCTCTTAGCGCCAGAGTTTAATCTTCTATATAATCTTCTTCTTTCTGGAACAGAAGTTTTACTTGCACCAATAGATTGGTCAAGAGTATCTAATGATATATTATCTTCTTCAGGAGTAAAATTACGATAATTAAGTAATAAATTGCCTATTTGAGTTGTTAAATTACGATAATCTTCTGATCTATCAGTAAAATCCTCTCCTAAAGTTGTTACTCTTAATACACTATCACTTCTATCTTGATTACTTCTCCAAGAATGTAGACGACGTCCTCTTACTCTAAGAAAGCTTTGATCTGTTGGAACCTCTGCTTTAGCTTCTGGAGTCTCAACAGGTTCTTCATATGTTGTAGTAGTATAAGTCTCTTCTGGTATAGAAGTATCTGTAGTAGCGGTAGCTTCTACATCACTGCTTTCTTTAGCGTAAGTTGCCCTTTGCCAATCATATTTAATATCATCAGGATCATAATCAATATCAATTTCAGGTAAATTAAGGGTTGTTTCTTCAGGTTCTGCTAAAGTAACTGTGCTGGTTTCAACTGCTATATCATCAGCTTTTTTTTTATCAAATTCTTCAGTACTAGGCAATTCAACTGCCTCTACTGCTTCAGGTTCTACTGCTGTTTCTCTTTCTCTTAATTCACGATTTTTAGAAACCATTCTTTCAATAATCGCATTAAGAGATACACCAGTTTTATCGCATAAAGCATTAACCCTTAGAAATAATTCTTCATTTTCCTTAACTAGTCCATCAAGTTGAAGCATCATTTCATAAGTAGGTTTTTGGCTTTTAAGAACTCTTTTACCATCGGAAGCAAGTTCAGATAAGGAAGATAAAACTTCATCTTCTACTTCTTTCTTTCTTCTTTCAATTGTTTCATCAAGTTCTCTTCTTGCATCGCTTTGTACGTGCTCTAATTCTGGTCCTAATAGTCTAATTTCCATTTGACACACCCTCTTATCTTATATTCTATACATAATAATATTACTATAAAACAAAGGTTAAGTCAAACAAAATATCAGTTATTATCTTCGGTTTCTAGGTTAAGTTCAATATTATTAATTTTATAGTCTTCTTCACCTTCATTAAGGGCTAAATTTTCAATAAATAATGTAGCTTTAAAGTCTTTAATAGCACTATTAATAGCATCTTTAACTTCGCTTTTAACTGTAAGATCTAAATTCTTAATAGGTGTTTTCAAAGAGACATTATTATTAGTCTTTTCGCCACGAGCATCACTTATAATACTTACTAAGATATCACCAAGTTTAACTTCTTTACTAAAATCATATTCTAAAGGTTTAATAGTGGTTAAATGAATAGACTTTTCTTCATGGTAAAGTTCACTATATATTTCTTCGGTAATAAATGGGAAGTAGATACTAAAATCTTGTAATAGTTTATATAAAAGCATATAAACAGTCTTTTGACCTGAATATCTAGGCACTTCGCCAAACTCTTCAGGGCGATATAAACGATGTTTTACAATTTCAATATAGTTATCACAGAAGTTCCAAAAGAACTTTTCTAAAGTATTAAGAGCAAGTCCTACTTCATAATCATTTAAGTATTTAATAAAGCTTTTCTCCATTTCGGCAAACTTACCGATAATCCATCTGTCTACGAATTCAAAATCAGTAAATTCTTTATCTTTATAATCAGCCAAATGCATTTCAATAAACTTAGCAACATTCCAAAGTTTATTAACTAGTTTCTTACCTCTTAAGAAAGTCTCATCACTATAGATAATATCCGTTCCAAGTCTTCCAGATCCAGCCCAATATCTTACAACATCGGCAGAATAGTTATTAATTAAATCAATAGGCTCTACTTTGCTATTAGATTTAGATTTACTAATCTTTTCACCTTTATTAGCCATAACAAAGCCCGAAATCATAACATTATCCCAAGGTCTTTGGCCAAATAAATAAAAACTTTTAACAATTGTATAGAAATCCCAAGTACGAATAATATCATGAGCATTAGTTCTAATACTCATTGGTTTTAAGATATCTTCATAGTTATCTTTTTCCCCATAATGCATATTGATAAGTGGTGTACCTGATGAAGTAGCCCAAGTATCCATTACATCAGTTTCAGGATTAAACTTAGTACATCCACATTTAGGGCACTTATCAATAGGACATTTGTCCACTAAAGGATTAACAGGTAAATCTTCCCTTTTAGCAAAGACAGCTTCTCCACATTTATCACAATACCAAACAGGGAATGGTACACCAAAGTATCTTTGTCTTGATATACACCAGTCCCATGCTACATTATTAACCCATTCATCATATCTTACATGCATATGTTCTGGATACCACTTAATAGTATTGCCCATCTTAATAAAATCATCTTTATGATTCATGATATCAATAAACCATTGATTCATAACAGAGTACTCTACTTCTTTGCCACATCTTTCATGGGTTTGTACTTCGTGTTCTAGTTCTTCAATCTTAACAACAACACCAGCTTCTTTTAAATCTTCAATTATTTTAGCTCGTGCTTCTTTAATTTTAAGACCACCATAGTTAGGTACTGAATCTATAATCTTACCATCTTTCGTAAAGATATATTTAAGTGGTAAGTTATATTTTTTCCACCACTCTATATCGGTTTGATCACCAAAAGTACAGCACATAACCACACCAGTACCTTTAGTAGCATCAACTTTACTATCAGCCATAATAGGTACGTCTATATCAATAACCGGGATATGAGCAGTTTTACCAATTAAATGATTATGCTCTTCATCTTCAGGATTAACAAATACACAGACAATGGCGGGTAGTAACTCAGGTCTTGTTGTAGCAATTGTAAAGGTTTCATTATCCTCTACAGTTTTAAAATTAACATAATTAAATGTTGTTTTAATCGTCTTAGTTTCAAGTTCGGCTTGGGCAATAGAGGTTAAACATTCATTACACCATAAAGCTGGACTTTCTTTGTGATAACATACACCTTTATCTACTAAATCAAGGAAAGAAAGTTGGCTTATCTTGATAGTTGAAGGACTAACGGTTTTATATCTTTTACTCCAGTCAGTACTAACACCAAGCTTTGAGAATAATTCTTTAAATTCAGCTTCATATTTATCCGTTGTTTCATAACAAAGTTTAGAAAAGGCCTCTCTTCCTATTTCATGAGCTTTTTTACCTTGTTCTTTTTCTACTAATCTTTCTGATGGAAGGCCATTATCATCAAAACCAAATGGATAGAAAATATTATAGCCACATAGTCTTTTGAATCTTGCTATCATCTCGGTTTGGGAATAAGAGAAAATATGACCAATATGAATCTTACCATTAACTGTTGGCGGAGGAGTATCTATCGAAAATACCTCTCTTTGATCGGGCTTAAATTCATATATTTTATTTTCTTGCCAATAATTTAACCATTTACTTTCTTTTTCTAAAGCATTATATTTTTTATCTAACATTTAAATCTCTCCTTTATGTAATCATTTAATATTTTAAAATATACTTCATATTTTTGGGCTGATAACCTCTTTTGTAATTTTTCTAAAAATTTATTATCTTTTATTATCTTTAAAGACTCTTTATATTTTAAATCAAATATAAAAGCCAAAATCAAAAGATTTTTATCTGTAGCATTTTGCACGATTCTATGATCTATAGGCTCATATTTTACAAATTGTTCATGCACCTCTTTAGATACTTCATTATCATCTAAAGGCATTAAACCATTTATAGGAGCCATTTGATATAAGATATCAATCTTATCAGCATCTCTAGTAATCCATACATATTCTTTTTGATTATCCGTTAATTTACTAGGAACCTTTAATTTATTATGATACATAATAGCTTTAGCTATTGTACTTTCATCTCTTGGTGAAAGGTCTTTTTTAATAGCTATCTCATTTAAGAATATCTTATATCCTAAATCACCATGATCAATTGTATTTAAATCATCAAATGAATGATACTTTTTAACTTGCATAAATCTTCCTATATCATGATATAGTCCACATAGATACGCAAGATCTATAGCTTTATCATCCATCTTTAAGTTCTTAGCTATTAACTTGGTGAGTGAAGCTACTCTTAAAGAATGCTTATATTTTAGTAGTATCATCTCATCATTCATATCAAATTTACTTACGTACTTTTGAAATATTTCCATCTTATTCTCCATTAAAAAAAGGTAATACCAAAGGGCGAATTAATCGCGGTACCACCTTTATTTATAACTTAATGCCTTAATGCGGCTTATACATTTTTGCCTACTACTTTTTCAGCAAAACAACTCGCAAGCTACCTTCATTTAATCTTCTTTAGAAAAGCTTTCAGCTAATAACTTTTCCTCTCTAAAAAGGTAATTAAATTACTCCTCTTGGTCTTCGTTTTTCAGGTTAATTATAGCAAAATGCTAATAATTTGGCAATCCCTATCTTGCAATATCGCCCGTATAGAAACGATAAGCCTTATCAAGCATTGTTGCTTCCATAAAACCTATTTCTTTTTCAAAATTTTCATTAGCATCATGGTTTCTTGATAAACAATCTATAATACTAGATAAAATAGTTAAATCATCTTCGAATCCGGGATAAGATACTTCAAGAGCAAATTCTTTTAAAAGAACACATTTATCATAGGAAGATAATTCATCACTAAAAGTGCTTTCAAGGCCAAATACTTCGTCCATTTTCATACCTTGTAAAAAGGTAATGAGCTCCTCTTTAGTAACAAAGTCTGGTAAATTCTTAGCGATATAATTGTCTACGCCATTCATACAATCATCAGTTATTCTATCAGCTAATTTATTTCTTTTTTTAAAGTTAACAGCATATATGATAAAAGAAGCTAGGCTTCCTGCGAGAAATGTCATTGGATACCAAACACTTTGATTTACAACATATGACGCTAATGCAGATATACTACAGCCTATACAAAAGACTTTGCCAGCATCAATATTAAAATTCATTTTTTCAATCTCTAGTTTATAACTCTCACATAATGCTATCGCAGCTCTTTTATATGTTTGAGTTAATTCTTTCTCAACATCTTCTCCTATTTTTTGCATATTTATTCCTTCCATTTAATACTTATCTTGAAAAATCGCCGTTGTAAAACTTATAAGCTTTTTCAAGCATTGTTTGTTCAATTATCTTTAATGCTTCACCATAAGTTTGCATATCATCTTCTTCATAACAACCTATACCTTCGATAATATCGCAAAGGATATGGGCATCATCCTCGAATCCTGGATAAGATACTTCTCTAGCATAGCCTATTAAAAGGTTACATTTATCTTCTAAAGAAAGATTATCATAAGCAGGAATTTCTGGCTCAACGCTCTTTTGAACAGCGATATTCTTTTCATCTTGCTCGGTGCAATCTACAATCTTCATAGCTGCTTCTTGAGCATTTTTAACAATACTTTTCTTTTTTAAATATGAGGCAATTGTTATAATTAGACTAATACCTCCGATAAATATAGGAGCTGCTAAATTAGCCTCAGGATATATACCTTTTATAATACCTGAAACTGCTAAAATAGCTACAGTGGTACAAGTACCAACATATGCTGCATCACCAAGTAATGTTATTTCTCGGCTTTTCATATCAACAAGAGTTTCTAATGTAACATCAAATAATGATTTTTTATCTTTATCATCCATAATTAATAATCCTTTTATCTTGCCATGTCTTCTGTATAAAAATGGTAGGCTTTATCAAGCATAGCTTTTTCCATAGAGGTAATATTTTCATGAGCTCCTTCAATAGAAAGCATTCCATTTTTATAACCCTCTATTACATCTTCAATAAAGGCTACATCTTGTTCATAGTCTGGATATGCTACTTCTTCGGCATATGATATTAAAAGATTTCCTGCTTCCTCTAAAGCAAATAAATCTTTATCTGGCTCATTTTCTTCATTTGGTGTAATAGCAACATCAAAGCCAAATGGGAAAGACATAAGCATATCATCTTCAATGAATGGGAATATTTCTTTCATTAACTCCAAGGCTATTTGTTTTTCTGTATCAAACTCAGCTTTTTTAGCTACATCCTTAATTATAGCTTTCTTTCTTAGATGAGCAATTATATTGGCAATAAGTGCGAGTGCACTGAAAACTGAAGAAGCTACAACACTATTATCAGGAACAGTAACCATTGTAAAAGCCGTTGCACAAATTGAGCCTATAAAAGCCCCATTTGATATATTTATAACACTTTCCCAAAAATCAAGACGGTGCATATTTTCTTTTAAATATTTTCTTAAAGCTTCTTTATATATTTCTTCTATATTATCCATAATTCCAATACCCCTTTGTGGTACGAGCTATTATAAATAAAAAAAGAGCTAAAGTCAAGTTTAGCTCTTTCCATTATCTTTTTTCGTTAAGGCTTCTCTAAGTCCTCTGTAGGGTAAAAAAGCACATGACTTACGAGAATTTTGCTTATAGATGTCGGAATACACAACGGCATTTCCTAAGACATCTTCCGAATATTCTTTTTCATTAATCATATTTTCAAAGTTATCTATGATATTTAAAGCTTCTTCTCTCGTCTTCCCTATCAGATTTTCAATCATAATTGAAGTTGATGAAATGCTTATAGCACATGCTTCACCTTCGAAAGCGATATCTTTTATAACATCACCATCGTATTTAATGTAGATATTTAGATTATCAATACATGAACTATTAGCCGTATTTACCATATCATAGCTTTTATCATCAACATGATGACGATGTAAAGGATTTTGATAATGTTCCATTATTATTTCTCTTTTAATTTCCGGATCCATTATAACATCTCCTTAACTATCTTATCTTTATTTGAAAGTAGTTCTACTAAAGTATCTATCTCACTTTCCGTATTATAAAAAGCAAGACTTACTCTTAACGAATTAGTTACTTTCGTAGCATTTTTAAGTATCTTAGCACAGTGATTACCTGCTCTTACACATACTTTATACTTATTTAGATAAAAAGCTACATCTTGGGAGAAAATACCCTCGACATTAAAACTAACAATACCGCTGTCAGCCTCTAAATTAATGATATCGATATAGGGAATTTTAATTAATTTATCTATTAAATACTTACGAAGATATAACTCTCTTTCATTTATTTTATCCATTCCTATTTTATTAAGATAATCTATGGCAGAACCAAAGGCTATAACACTCGCAATATTAGGGGTTCCCGCTTCTAGTCTTGTCGGAATATCTTTAAGAAGGATTTCACTAGGGCTATCAAAGCTTTCATTCATTCCTCCTCCTAGATTAATAGGATTCAAATTTTCTAAAAGTTCTTTCTTACCATATAAGATACCAAGTCCCGTAGGGCCATACATTTTATGCGCTGAAAAAGCTAGGAAATCACAATCTAAATCTTTAACATCAACTTTTTTATGAGGAACACTTTGAGCACCATCAACGACAACAAATATGTTATTCTCATGAGCAAATTTACATATTTCTTTAATTGGTCTTACATCCCCGATTACATTAGTAATTTCTGCTATAGCAATTATTTTCGTATTTGGTGTAACCATCTTTTTAACATTATCTAAAGTTACATGATAATTACTATCAAGAGGAATATACTTTACTATAGCTCCTTTTTCATTTTGAAGTCTAAACCAAGGTAACACATTGGAAGCATGTTCACTTGTTGTAATTAATATCTCGTCACCAGCTTCAATTAGAGGAGCGAAAAAACCCGTAGCTATCATATTAAGAGAATCAGTAGCACCAGAAGTAAAAACGATTTCTTCACTATCCGCATTAAGAAATTCAGCAACCTTTTCTCTAGTACCTTCATACTCTTGATCTACTTTATAAGAGATATCATAATCGCCCCGATGGGCATTAGCTGAGTATTTAGAATAATATTCTACCGTTTTATCAATGACACATTTAGGTTTTAAACTAGTAGCACCATTATCTAAATATATGATATCTTCCTCTAGCATTGGAAAATCTTCTCTATTCATCCTGTTCCTTTCCATAATTTATTTGTTTTAAAAATTCTTTATCAAATAAATTAAATAAAAAACTTTTCTTTAATATCTTTATTGCTTCTTCTTTACTTATACCTTTTGTTTGTAGATAAAAAAGTTCCTCTAAAGGATAATGACCGATGGTAGCGTAGTGCTCTGCTTTAACTTCACTCGTATCAATTTCTAAAATAGGCATAAAGTTTAAAGTACCATCTTCCAAAATACCTTTTAAATCTTCCACTACTTCATTATCTTTAGTATTTTCGTTAACAGATACTTTAGCATTAACAGTGCCATGATTTTCTAAAGCAATAGCTCTAAAATTAAGAATATAATGATTATTATTGCCTAAAACATTACCATTAATATTAATAGTGGTATCACTTCTTGCAAATCCTGAGAAATTAATGACAACATAACTGTTATTATTTTGGGTAGTTTTAATATCTACACTTTTAAATGAGTTATTAAAGATATTTATAATAAGCATCTCATTATCATTTAAAACATACTCTAGGCTTTCATCATTATCAATTAGATTAACTACTTTTTTATCCATTAGTATTTTATTCACTTTTTCCATCTTCATCTATAATATTAGACCTAAAACCGGAAGATTCTATCTCTTCTGCTAAATGATAATCTCCTGTTTTAACAATCTTTCCTCCTGATAAAATATGAACATAATTAGGTTTGATATAATCAAGTAGTTGTTTATGGTGCGTAACGATTAATATTGAGCATCCTGTTTCTTTATGATAATCATTTATAAAGTTTGCTACCACCTTTATAGCATCAACATCAAGGCCAGAATCTATCTCATCTAAAATAAGCATACTAGGCTTAAGGATTGCTGCATGTAAAAGTTCAACCTTTTTTCTTTCGCCACCTGATGCTCCTACATTTACCTCTTTATGAATAAACTTAGGATCAAGTTCTAGCTTCTTACAAGCATCTTCCATCTCTTTATTAAACTTAAAGATATTAATGTTTTCACTACTTTTTTCTCTTAACGCCGTTCTTAATACTTCCATATTAGTAACGCCTTCGATAGATATTGGATTTTGCGAAATAAGCATGATACCCTCTTTAGCTATCTCATAAGTTGGTTTACCTAAGATATCTTTACCATTATAAAGAATAGAGCCTCTTTTAACTTCATAATGAGGATCATTTAAGATAATCTTACATAATGTCGATTTACCTATTCCATTTTTACCCATGATAGCATGAATTTCGCCATCATTTATATCTAAAGAAAACTCATCTAATATTTTTTTATTCTCGATATATGCTGTTAAATTATTTACTTTAAACATACCGCGTCACCAACCATATTTTACCATGATTAACACTTTTGTTAAATACATATTTTCCTTTAAAAAATCACTTGATAAAATATCATATCTTAAGTACAATAATAATATAAATATGAAGAGGGATGTATATGAATCGGGTTTTTGATCCAATAGATATTGTTTTTATTGCGTTGATATCATTATACTTTGTGATACTATTTATAATCATTATTACATGGTATTACAGAAGACAAAAGCCAAACGATCAAAGACACAAGGTTATTAAAATTGAAAGACCCGTTCGTCATAAAGTTGTTAAGATTACTAAAGCAAGTTCTAAAGCTCGAAAGAATCTTAAGAAGAAAAAGGCTAAAGCATTATCTACTCCGCAAAAGGTTACAGCAAGAAGAAATCCTGATAAAACAAATAGTGCTAAAAAGAAAAATACGCCGAAAAAGAAAAATGCCTCTACTGCTCCTAGCATAAGGGGAAAATCAGCTACTAAAAAGAGTCCTGCGCAAAGGAAAAAAGCACCAAAGAAAAACGGCGCTAATAAAAAGAAAAAATAAACCTATAAAGTATAAAACTTTATAGGTTTTCTTTTTAATCAATAGCGCCGATTATATAGAAGTTTATTTCATCAACATCTGTAGCTATCGTACCAGCATGAGGGTCTTGATAAGCTATCATATCTGAATCAAATGAGGCATCATAATACTTACTTGATTTATCAATATAAATATAATTACAATCATAGTTATTACTTTCACAGTAATCTTTAGTATCTTCTTTCATCTTACCAACAAAATCTTCGATGACATAACTATTTTTTTCGCCTCTTAGATTTTTACCAGCAATATTTTCTTGATATACTTCATTAATAGAATAGTTAAAATTCTTAGTTAAAGTTGGTTTTTCTAAATCAAGATTAATACGCATAGCTTCAGTAATTTCCTCTAAACTATCTTTATAATAACCTAAAGCATATGTGACCATTCCTGATGGTAAATAAACATTTAAATTATAGATTTCTAGATAAGATTTTCTAATGTTAATAAATTCTTCATCTTGCATGGCTCTTGAAACCATATCTTTTAAAATGTCATATCCTGATAGAATTTGATCAGTACTCATATTCGTAGCAATATTATTACTTACGGCATCAAATACTTTCTTAAATTCATCATAGTTTCTGATTTGAGCAGCTTTTTTAGCTATAGCAAGGATTATATCTTGTTGATGTCTATTACGGGCTAGGTCACTATCCGCATACATATGGCGGCATCTAGCATAAGCTAAAGCTTGTTCGCCATCAAGATGTTGATTTCCAAGGCCAATATAAACGGTTTTATCGCCCCACTGACGGTCTGAATTTTGTTCACAAACCATGCCATTGCAATTATGACCTTGATTGTTAAAAGTATATGGTTCTTCGACAAAGACATCGACACCACCAAGAGCCTCGACTAAATCTACGACACCCTTAAAATCAATCTTAACATAGTAATCAATATCTACTTTAGTTAAATCTTCTACCGTATCAATTACACATGAAGTGCTATAGGCTGCTGAAGAATTAATTTTAGCTTCAACTCCCCCACGGCAAGCAATAGGAACATAAGTATCTCTTGGAATACTAAATAATGTAGCACTTAATGTTTTAGGATTAAATGTAGCAAGAATTAAAGTATCACCATTAAAGGCGGCATTAGCATTAAGGCCATCGCTTTCGGAATCAACACCCATGATAAGCACTGTTACAGGTTCAGTTAAAGATTTATTGGATGCTAAAGATAAATCTTTGTTCTTAAATTCACCACTTATTTCATATAATATCTTCGTTTCACTACCAATGGAGGCAAAATCTTCCTCCGAGCTATACAATATTACATAGTTATTAGAAACAAAGGCTGCATCAACATCGCCATTATATAATGCATATAACATCTCCAAAGGATCATCATAATATTTAGTTTTATTTGTTAATTTATTTTCTTTAATTAATCTTTTAGCTAAGATATTTCCTTCGATATTATCTTCATCTTTAATAAGACCTATAATGGAATCTTCATCAAATTCCGTTTTATTAAGGGCAATTAAGTTGCTTGTATAAGTTATCTTATCACTATCAAGTAATCCTGAAAGCATATCTAAACCAATACCTATTATCTTAGAGCTAAAGAAAAAGATAACAATAAAGATAATAGATATTAAACTGTTTATATAAAAGCCAGCATATTTTTTATTACCAATCTTAACAAGCGAATAAAATAAATAAAAGATAAAATATAATAGAAATAAGCCAATAGCAATATATCTTATTAAGGTTTCAACACTAGTTAGAGAAACAATATTTTTAGTAAAGAAGATAAATCCTACAAGATAGCAAATACCTATTAAGAAAAATAATAGTCTTGCAAATAATTTACCTTTTTTAAATCTTTTTAATAACTTATTCATCTTGAGCCTCACTGGTTATAAACTCTCCTATATATAGTTTATTATCTACTTTAAAGACAGTTATTTCAGCTTGCTCGTCATAGCCTAAATCTTTAACATAATCCCATTTTATTTTTACATCATAAGCATCATAAGTTTCATTGTTATAATCAAATGTGGTTTCACTACTTTGAATGCTTGTTATTTTTTTTACCTCAGGTAATTTAACATCACGATTATCAATATAACCTATATAGTTATATAAAGTCCCCATTACATTATATTTATACTCATCTACATCATCAGGATATATATACTCTACTCCGCCGACATCATAAGTATCTATTTTATTTGCGATAGTATATAAATCAATAACAAATAATTTACTTAAACACTCAGCATATTTTTGATAATCTATATCATTTTTAGATAAGATAGTATCAAGTTCATTAAAGGTATCAACCATTAATTTAGTATCACGTTTTTCTAGCTTGTATCCGTATTCACTTATTTCTTTTACAACAACCGTCTTTTTATTATTCTTCTTAAAAAAGCTATTATAGATTATAATTCCTATTATAATAGCTACAATCAAAAGAAATATGACACCTATTAAAGCTAGTTTTTTATTTTTCTTTTGCCTATTCACTTGTTGCCTCCTTTTTATCTAACAAATTATAAACAATTATTGAGTTTGAAACCTCAAGAAGATTATCAACATAAGCTTTTCTTGAAGAAATGTAATCATCATCAATTACAATATCAGTATTAATAGGTTTAAACTCTTCTACAGAATTATTATAGTATAAAGCATTAGTTAAGAAACTACCATCAGGGAATGGAATAATATTATCATCTTTAATATTAAAGATATCATGACCTAAAGCATATTCATTTTTTAAGCCAAACATATTAAGAATCGTAGGTTGTAAATCTAACATACCCATGTAATAATTAACTGTACCCGTAAATACATTCTTAAGTTCAGGATTCTTAGTCCATATTATAAGAGGTGTATTCTTATTTAAACTATGATCATATGAATCATATGGTGTATATTCTTCATCATCTTCTTCATAAAGTTCACCATCAGTAATCTTGTGATTATATAGATAGTTTAATTCTTTACGAGTTAATTTAGCATCATGATCACCATAGAAAACAAATATAGTATCATCAAAATAATCTGAGTTTTTAATATAAGAGATAAAATCTCCTAAGGCTTCATCAGCATAATGAGCACTATGAATATAGTTCCCTACTGGTGTACCTTCTAGAAAATCGGTAGTTATTTGTTCATATTCACCAGTTTGTTCATTTAAAACCGTAGTAGTTTCTGATAAATCAAATTCTCCATATTTATCCACAAAAGTAAATGGTGAATGATTAGACAAAGTAATTACTTCAGCCATATAATTAGGATAGTTCTCTTCAATATTTTCCATAATAGGAATAGCCTGTTTAAAGAATAATTTATCATTAATTCCTAAGTTTATAACATCATCTTCCGTATAATCAAAGTTTTCTTCAAAATAAAGTCCTTGATATCCAAGTGATGGATGAGCTTTATTACGGCCCCACATTGTCGCAGCATTACCATGCATACTATATGTGTAATATCCTTTTGCACCTAAAATCTTCATTGTTGTATTATAGTTGTTACGATAATAATTAATAAATACTGTACCTGAAACCGCAGGCATTAAACTTGATGACATCGTAAATTCGGTATCAGACGATGTACCTGTTGATATCTGAGGATAGAAATGTGGGAAGAACATTCCTTCATTTGCTAAAGCATTTAAATAAGGAGTTACTTCTCCACCATTAAATTTAAGGTTCATCAAGAATGTTTGCATACCTTCCATATGCACAAACACAATATTCTTACCTTCAAGAATACCTGTATACTTATTATCTTCTTTATATAAATTACGATCTTCAGAATTATAGAAATTATTAAATAATTCTAAAGCATCTTCATAGCCAAATAGACTAGATATCTTTGGCTTTAAAGTTTGAACTAAATCATTACCATGGTATAAAAGAATACCAAATCTTTCAACAATAGATTGACGATACCATTGTTTCTTTAAACGCGAATAATCTGTACCAGTAGCGTTCAAAAAAGATATAGCAATTAAAGCAATAGCCACGATACTAGTACCTAAAGCCATTATCTTGCCTCTTTCAATCTTATCTATAAAAGCATAGTAAGATGAATATGATAATTTTCGATGAATAACATAAAATAATATAGGAATTAAGATAAAGACAATAAGCACAGGATTAAGTCTATCTAGTATTGAACCTGTTACTGTTTCAGCTTGTGAAAGCGTTGCTAAATCTCCCGCGGAAGCAAAGTTATTATAAAAAACATAATATATAGAATTAATTATTCCAAGTAAACAAAAAAAGCATAACCACAAAAAGTAATACCTAAATTGCTTTTTAGGTTTAATAAAGTAGCCTAAAGCTCCAATTAGTATAATAATGCCCAAATCAGTCATTGAAGCATATAGATTAGGAGAACTACCAATAGTAAGTCTTCTTACAATTATTGTAGCTATAAGTGAAAGCACAACATATGATAAGAATAATCTATTAGTAATTATATATTCAATCAATTTTTTATAAGCTTTTTTTACCTTTTTCAACTTATTTCCCTTCTTAATTTTCTAGAACAATTATACCAACATATAAAAAAATTAGCAAATAATCTTGCATTAATTTACTACTTCGTGTTAAAATAACTTCATGTGCAGGTGTAGTACAGCGGTTAGTATGTGGCCTTGCCAAGGCTAAGACGGCGGTTCGATTCCGCTCACTTGCTCCAATAAAAACACTGAAATCCCTTAAAATAAGGGATTTCTTATTACTTTAAATTCAAAATTACCAACATTTTTACCACATTTTCATCTATTACATGGTAATTTTGTGGTAATTTTTTAATAAGAAAAGAAAAGTATAAAAATATTTGTAATTATCTAACAATACCTCCCTATAGATAATCTCTATCTAATATAAGTGCAACAAATTTATTTATATTTTTCCATAAACGTAATTAGTAAAAAAAGATGACCTATTATTTTAAGTCATCTTTTTTAGAAAAGTTTATATTAAATCTATTACCATCAAGGTAAAAAGCAAAAGGATATATGACCTTTTTTTCATTTACTAAATCTTCTTGTTTAATATCTATTATTCTTTCAATTGTAGGACTTGTATTAACAGTTACCATTTTAGCTTTGACTGTTTTTACAAATAAAGAAGCATTTTCAGAAGATGATGTAAAAATTGCGGAACTATATCCTGCTCCATTGTAGTTAATTTGAGCGATAGCCTCAAGAATATCATCAACAATAATAGCATTAGGATAATCTACATTAACATTTTTATTTATATAAACTTCTATATTTAACCCAGTATTTATTATCTTGTTTATAAAATCTATATGATTGTTATCTTCGATATAAATTTCAAAGTTTTCATAGCCACTTACTATCGTTTTATTTTTAGTTTTATTTAATATCATATGTTGTAGACTATGACTACCAATACAAACCACTAAATCAATATTAGCAAAATTAGCTAATAATTCATCAAAGTTTTCCGAAATATATATTTGCACTAAGTATTTTGATATATTAAATTCTTCCAAAACACTTTGTACTATTTGAACTAATAATTGATTGGTACCATACATATATCCTGAATTAGAAAGAATTAATGTATTTCCTGAGATAATATTTCTAATTATCATCTCAATTACAACATAGGGATTACCATCATTAATAACAACTACATTACCAATATCCATTATCTGGGTGCCAAAAGTAAGTTTTTTTGTTTCATCTTTTTGTAAAACTTTAACATCACCATAAAAGGTATTTTCTTTTTCCAGATTAGAGAATATTTTTTTAACAATATTAAAATCCATTGTAAAGCCATTATTATTTCTTTTATCAATTGCATTGGCTTCTTTTATGATGGTTTCATTACTTTCTATAGCTTTTTTTATTTGAGGTACTATTAATTTAACATTTTTAATTAATAAATCTTTTTCTACTTGAAGAGCATTAGCTATTATTTTATTAATATCATTATCTTCCATTATTAATACCCCTTTCTATATCCATTTCATCAGTTAGGCTAATAGCTTTAGCATACATTTCTTGAGCTTGGCTATCAAGTGATGATATATCAACATCTTTGTCTTTGGCTATTTGATCTAAAGCAAGTCTTATTTGCATTATGACCTGACTTGCAATATCCATTTGTTGCATACCATTATCAACTTTAATATTAAATAATAAATCCGCTATTTTAAGTTTATCCCCGTTTATATCATATATAATGGCAAAGTTAGGATTCATAACAATTCGAGCTGTATTAGGATTTAAGCCATAATTTCTAGCAAGTTCTGTGACAATATGTTTAGTATCAGCATATTCGCCAAGGTTGGTTTCTAAATAGTTTGGATTATTCTTAGTTACTAATTCTAATTTTTCTAAAGTAAGTAAAGATTTTTCCGTAAATGTTTCATCAGTATACTCAATAAAGGTATCACTATGAACTGATAAAGTTTCTCCACTGTAAGCTTTTCTATCATCACGCTCTTCTAAAATATATTGGGTTGAAGAATCATTTGTATATAATCCTCGTGATAGTTTTACAGGTTCACTAAATGAAAGTGGTCTACTTACAATACTAGTATCAACTTTAGAATTAGCTTTTAATGACTCGGCAATATCATTATAACCTAAGCCAACGGTTATTTTACCTAGCCTTAGGCCTTCATATTGCTCTTCCGTTATCATGCCTGCTTCAAGAAGGCTTTTATAAACTTCTTCATCCGCAGCCATTAAATCTTGAGCAGCTTGTTTATATATTTGGAAAATTTCATCAGTAAAACCTTTTCTGCCTAATTCTGGATGTTCTCTATCGGCTCTAGTAAATGCCTTATCAGGAATTTCAATATTATCAAAACATAGTACATCTTTATTACGCCATACCCAGCTTTGAGCAACAATGTTTCCTTGGCTATCTCTAATTACAAATACCCTACCATTTTTATCAACCATACTATGTTCCATACAAACCTCAGCACAGTTATTTAACTCTTGGCAACAATCGGTTAATGTTCCTATAGCCATAGCAAGAGGATCATCTAAACGTAATATTTCATATGTATAATCACCACTTACCTTTTTAGTATTTTGGCTAATACGAGGAATACTACTAAATACTCTTTGCTTACCATAGTTATATATTTGTTGTAGAACATTAAAATCATATTGGCTATAACCCGCGATAGCTGATATTTCAGCAACTTTCTCATTACCCACATTAACGGAAGTATATTTATTAGATTGAATAAAGCTAATTGCTAAATCTAAAGTTAAGACTCTATTACTATTAATAGCTTTTATTTCTGAAAATTGTTTTTGAATATTAGCAATAAAGCTTATATATTCAGGATTATCTAATATTTCGTCTATATTTTGGAGTAAGAATTCTCTAAAGTCAGGATCATATTTTAATTCAAAACCACCAAATAATTGATGGGCTTTATTAGGACTTAAAACAGGAACATCAGGATATACTCCAAGCATGCTTCTTATAATATCAGTAGATTTAGGATAACTTTGGGTATTAATAGTTAAGACATATGTTCCATCGGGCTTTTTGTGATATATTTGACTAAATAATTCTTTATCATTATCAATAGAAAAGCCTTCGGCAATAAGTGCTTCTTTTAATTTAAGATATTGCTGACAATCTAAAGGCATTTCTGCTCCGGGAGCCAACCCCTTTATTTTCTCTTCGATATGACATAACTCATTGATAACATGTTCACAATTAGGTTTTAGATTTCTTGGTAAACTTGTTAATAAATTTTGAAGTTTTTTAAAACCTTTTTGATCTTGATCAAAAGCCCCGAATGAATAACCTAATTTAAGCATAGCTTCTCTAGCTTCTTTAGAACTTGCAAAGCTTTTGATTCGCATTAAGTTACTCCAGTTAGAGGCTGAATTCAAAAACTTGTCAGCATCTTCCAAAGGGAAATTTTGCATAACAACAAAATCAGGAATAAACTTTCTTCCCGTCTTGTCATACCATTTTTTCATAGTCGCTACATTATGGGCTTTCATCATTTCCATTACAGTTTCAGAGCGACTAATTCCTAACTTAAGAGCTTTTTCTTCTCCGAATAAATTAATAAAATCGATTAAATCTTGTTTTAAATAATTACATCTAAGTAAAGAAGAAATTAAAGCTTTACCCTCTAAAAAAGGTAACCATTCCTTATGCTTTTGTAAAACATCAAAGGACAAAGGATAATTATTTCCACAGTTATAAAAGAATAATTTTAATTCTTCAGGAGCATCATTACTTAAAAATAATTCTGGATGTCTACTAGAAAGGAAACCTGGAGCATCCTCAGGTTGATAATCAAGATTACCATTTATACTTTCTCTAATAATAAGATTTTCTATTCTTTTAGCTATAGCTTCAATAGTTAATTCGTTTTGGGTATTAGTATCAAAACATTTACCATCTTTTATGGTAATTTCTCCATTAAGTAGTTGGAAAATACTATCCATATATCTACCATATTCAGCACATAGTTTTAAAAAGCTGTCATTATCAAAAGCATTTAATAAAATAAGATTCCCTGTTGAAAGATTATAAGTATTATTTGATGGATCATTTCTATTACCAAAGGCTACCCATAGATTCTTATCTTTTAAAATAGTCATTAACTCAGGATGCTTTTTTATATCATCAAAAGTCATATTTCGATTATAAAAAGCATTAGTTAATCTCATTCTTTCATTCGAAGGAATATTTACTAAAGAAGAAAGATTAATAAATAGTTCTGGATAAGCATAAACAAACTCAGGAACTTGTGTTAGATAAGCATACTCAACTTTACCACTTACAATTTTATTATAAACACTCTTTTTAATGGCACTTTCAATTTTATTTTCATCATCTAATTCATTTTTAGCAATCGTAATAGTTAAATCAGAAAGAACATCACCATATTTAACACATAAACTCAAAAATTTTTCATTGCCATATCTTTTTGTATATTCTTCGATAAAATTCAAAGTTTCTTCTTTTTCAGAATCAGTTATGACTAACTTCATATCAGCTTTAATAGTCTGAGCTAAATTTCGATTCACAAGAAAAGGTATATAATCATAATGATTATATAAAAGCTTAGGACTAAGATTATTAGAGTAAAAAGCTTTTCTTAACTCTTCAGGAGCATTTAAATCCATAAACATATCTGGATGTTTATCTCTAAAACTACCTCGTATCCAATCATAATTAACAGGCTTAATATTAGAGCCTTCATTTCTTATATAGCCTATGAATTTAGCAAACATATTGGCAAATTCTTCATAAGAAAGATGACCTCGTTGAAAGTTTATACCATATTTTTTAAATGCTGTTAAATGGCCATTTGAATAGTGATAGCCAAGAGGACTAAGTGCCTCTAACTCTTGAGACCATTCATAGTCTTTATGAGTAAAGAATCCTGTTTCTGCCTCGAAAAGGCGGATATTTTCTATACCGAAATTATCCACAATCATTCTTTGTTCTTTATCAATAATACATGTATGGTCATTATATTGTAATAATTCTTCCCATGTATCTATTTTATTAACAAAAGTAAAATTCATAGATTTAAGCCAGTCCATACTATTAAGTGTATCTAAAGATGGCGTGGAAGAAACAAATAGATATTCTTTAACGGCTTTAACAAACGATGTTTCTAAATCTTTATCTTTCATTAAAAATTGACTTAAAGAATAAAAATCATTAGCATCAGCTATATGTGTAAATACATCAGCATGTCTTTGAACAAGCTTTTGAAATTCGCCTAGGCCATAGTTATCCCTTGCAAAAGTTGCCACATAAGAGGAATTATAGTTTAGAAAATAATCAATAGGAATCGAAGCAAAAGCATCAGCATAGGTAATTATATCTTGAATAGTTAAATCATGTGCAAAATATCTTTGTTTTACATCATCTGGTATATTAACATTCAATAAAAATATATCAGCATTTTCTTTAATAAATATATCAGGATATAAATCCACATTAATTTTTCGACTAGAATTAATTATTTTTTGCCGAGCAAAAGCAAAACATCTACTTTTTATTTCTGTTACAGGGCATACTTTAATTTGCTCTTTTAACTCGTCATAAGAAATACTTGAACTATTAAAACGGTAGTCAATACCACCCTCCATATAGATAATTGTATTAATAGCCTCATATTCTTCTTTAGATAATAAGTATAGTTCTACAGCTTTTTTAAGACCTAGTATTCCAATTAACTGTACTTCATTATTATGATAATTAATATGAGAATTTAAGTCTTTTGCAGCAACTTCACTTAACTGTTCTGAAGTTAAAGAAGCAAAGTCACTAATAGTTAACATTCCTTGATAATATTTAGCTTTAAATTCTTCACTAAAGCTATCTGATAGAAATAAGGAAGCATTTGCTTCAATGGTTTCTTCATCAAAGTCTTTAACATTGAGTTTTCTTCCTAGTTTGCTAAGATTTCTTACATTACAGCCATGAAAATTACCATGGCCGGTATACTCTACTAAAGCAAAATCAATATTAGCTTTAGTATTAGAAAAATCTATAGGACGGGATTCATCAGCGACAATCGACATTCCTTCCCAAGCTTCAAAAGGAATATCGCTTAAATCATAACGTAATAAAGTGTTTTGTAAAGCTATATAGTCATTAATAGTTTGTTCTTCCAAAGCGCTATCATCAAAACCAGGATCATCTTTATGAGCATCATAAAAATCGTCATAGTCTTTAACTAACTTACTTAATTGGCTTTTTATTTGATTGAATTGTTCTAAAGTCATCTTTGGAAACATTTTATACACCATCCTAAATGTATATACTCTCTTATATTAGAGTAGCATTTATTTAACTAGTTTTAGTATTTATAATTAAAATTTTACAATATATTTTACGCATATAAATTAAAGTTTTTGGCCTCCAGGAGCATCATTTTTTAAACCCTCTTTTATTTTACTTAGTCTATCCCTTTCTTGTTGGAGTTTTTCAGTATCAGCACATACCCATCCAGGATTATTACGTGTTAAATTATAAAGGATAGCACTAATATCGCCACAATATTTTTCTTGACCTTCCCATAATAAAACTTCTTCGATAAATTGCCTAACCGGAATACTGATGCCATTTGCTAAAATTACTTTTCCATCCATAGGAATGTAGGGAGCATAAATTTCTTCGATATATTTTTTAGCACTTACTTGCGTTCCATCAGGAAGATTTATCATTTTATCTAGAAGATCAGGATTAATATATTTAGTGATATCTAAAGGGTTTATCTCAAGAGTTTGGCCTTGAATTTGCAAAGTAATAACTCCCATGTTGTTTTGCGTTTTATCCATTAAGTATCTAGGTAAATCACCATTATATTTTTCTTGGCATTCAAATAAGATACCCTCTTCTATAAATTGTTTAATAGGAAGCAGTTCTCCATCATTTAAGATAACAATTCCATTTGCTGGTAAACGAGGAAAAACCATTTGCTTTATATACTCTGCCGCGGACATAACTGAGCCATCAGGCATTGTTATTTGTCTTTGTAAAAGAGCGCTATTTATTATGCTTAGGAAGTTTTCATCATCAAGATGCGTCTTATCAAGTTCTTTATTAGCTATATTTTTAACTTGTTTTTCATTTTCTTCGAAAGCATTAATTTTTTCTGTAGCCTTTATATCAAAACAAAATTTATTATCATCTATACCAAATGATTTAGCATTTGTTTTGATAC
Organism: uncultured Bacilli bacterium; assembly: GCA_947586825.1. GTDB lineage: Bacteria > Bacillota_I > Bacilli_A > RF39 > UBA660 > UBA6448. The sequence continues at coordinate 54,217 of CANPXU010000001.1, forward strand.
TATTTTGAACTTTGGCTATAAAATCAGGGCTATTTTTAGAAATAAAGCCTGCCATTTGTTTAATAACTTGCTCTAAAGTAGAACCATTAAATACTATTTCTTTGCCACTTTTAACGGGAATATGGACGTCATCATTATTTGTATAAGTTTTATTAGCTAATTTTTCAAGAAGTGAAGGAATATGTCCTTTAATACTTTGATATATCATTTCTCTAAAAGATGAAGAATGTACATCTTGTAAGGAATAACCAAAATGCTCATCTATATTTTGGTAATCAACTTCTCCACCTTTTAAATGTCTTTTATCAGATTCAACCCTAGACAAATACTTTCTCTCTAAACTATTTAAAAACATTTCAACTGCTTTTAAAGTTACAAATTCAGTAAAAGTCATATTTCTTCCCTGATATTTTATTTGTAAACCAGTATTTTGAATAAAATCGATAGTTTCTCTTCTTATTGCATTTTCTAAAAGCTCAGCTCTTACGCCATTAAAGGATCTTGACTTACCATCAGGTGTTGGTTCTGGCTCAGAGCCATAGCCAATCCAACCATCAATTTTACCAGTGAGAATCGGAGGCTCTTTGATTCTAGCTACAACATCAGGATGTTCTTTTTTGATTGCTTCTAAAATTTTTAAATATTCATCAAATTCTTCAGTTGGTAAATATATGACAATAGTATCATCACGGTTAGCATAAAGATCGAACTTAAAATAATAAGGTAAGTGATGTTCATCAAATTTCTCTACTAGAAATGTAATCATTTTATACGTATCTAAAGATTCAGTATTTATATATAATCTATGGTCAGCTTTAGGATATTTATCCTTTTTAGCAGTTAGATATCTTGAGCATACATGAACCCAGCCACTGCCTTCGCCAAAAGAACGCCAACTATAATGCTCTAAAGCTTTTTCTAATTCTTTATCACCCTTTGGGCCATAGAAAACTTCATTAGCTTCTTTCATAGTAGTTACATCAGGAACACCTTTTAAATATTTTCGCATTTTAATAAAGTCTTGGCCATAACTTCCTTGACGATATAACTCAATAAATTCTTCTCTAGTCATGGCTAAAATGCTATTTTTCCACTTATTAAAAAGCATAGCGTGGAATCTATCACCATCTTGAGCATAATATTCCCCCTTAGTATGTTCTTTTGTTACCATATTAGTTAACTTAGAATAATATGCTCCTTCGCTAGTAACATAGGCATGTATTAGCTTTTCTATTACTTTAGGATCATCTATTGGATTTGCCACTTGATTATATAATTCGTTTAGTTTCATTTAGACCTCTTATTCATGATTTGTTACTTTTTTGCTTTCTTCATCGATTATATTTTTAAAATCTAAAAGTTCACTTATTATGTCAAATTCTTTTATACACTCATCATAAGTTCCTACGATTTTAAAATGATTATTATAAGTTAATTCCCAGTAAGTATAACATTCAGGCTCTGCTTCATTAAAATAATTATTTTTTAAATCTCTTAAATCATACTCCTCAATCTTTTTTATAAGATCATCGGCATTATCTAAAGTTTCTGAATGCTTATTAGTAAGATAAGTTTTACCATCTTCCAAACTTATATAAGTACGGCTAATAGTCTTTTGCCAATGGCATATATTTTGTATATGGTCATAGGCAGAAGTAAGTTCAATACTAGTACTTACGGGTTTACCAGGATAGATTTCTCCTGAAAACCAATGAAAATGCTCTAATTTTAACTGATTAATCTTAAAGGCATCTCTTTTTGTTTTAATTTCTATATTATCAATGGCATTTTGAAAATCATCAAACTCACTATTCATATAACTTCTCCACTATTATAATTATAACATTATTTTAAGTAAGTTTTATTAATTAGTAAATATTGACTTGTTAACCCCTTTTTGCTAGAATATTTCCAACAATTTAGAAAGGCATAAATAATGACAAAAGTTACGTTAGATACTTCAATTTCTGCAATTGAGGAAATAGATGAGAAATCAAAAGCATATTTGGCAAGTGAACATATAAACACTTTAGGAGAACTACTTATGTATAATCCTTTTGCTTTATATAGACGCTTAAGTGGTGCATTTGAAAAAGCTACTATAACAGATAGTATTCATAAGATGGGATTTGTTTTTGTAAGTGAGGATGGTTTCCTAGAACAATTAAGAGCTCACCTTCTTAAGAAATATAACATAACTAATTTTAATTTAAGTACTTTTTCAACTACTGAAAAAAGTGCATTACTTGATTATAAATTATATGAATTACTAGCTTTCTTACCTGACAATAATGGTCGTAATTTTGCTAGTTTCTGTGTTGAGGCTAAATACTCTTCCCTTACGTTACAAGAAGCTTTAGCTCATGGTCATGTTAATAAGAAAAATACCTTCCTTTATAATGAGCAATTAACTTCTTGGTATGGTTATATCAGAAGTCTAGGTTTTGAATTTAGTGAAAATGAAGATTATGAAGCCCAAATGAGTGAACTAACTAAAGCTAAAGAAAGTGCTAAAAAAGATGGTAGCTATGATTTAGATACTAAAATTCAAACATTAAATACTTTTGTTAGAATTTTCCGTAAAGGTGAAGAATTAAGTTCTAAAGATATATCAGAACTTATTGACATTAAAGGTTTATTGACCTTAAGAGATATTATATGTATTGATGATGAATATTATAGTAAATTACCTGAAGATCTATTAGCAAGAATAAAAAGATTCTTAAACACGGTAGATATTCCCTTTATAGGAGATGAGAACTTTGCCGAATTTAAGAAGCAAGCCCAAGCAGGAGCTGAAATTCTAAATAGAGCTGAAGCTGTTAGTACGAGAACAAAAATCAAGCAAAGATTTAATTATTTAAGCGAAAAAGCTACTGACCTAATGGAGAAAGTAGCCATTTTAGAGTATGATAACTATTCACTTGATAAGATTAATATTCTTTTAACTGACCTAATTGAGGAACTTGAAGATATTAAAAGCCAAGCTCAATTTAGAGGACAATAAGATGGATTCAGAAGAATTAAATTATACCGACATAGAAAAAGAACTTGATGCTTTAGAAGATACCATTTCACATCTTGAAGAAAAAATAAAGGCCTTAGAAGAAGCCAAGAAAGCTAAAGCTAAGCAAGCCGAAGAATTACTTGCAGAATATAATGAATTAAAAAAAGAAGCTAATTGAAGAAGATTCAGAAGATTAGCTTCTTTTTTATTTAAAAAATAAAGGTCTATCTTTTAATAAAACTCTTGATTTTATTTCATTTATCTCATTTTCAAATTTTCTTTCCTCGCTAGAACTAAAAAGAAGAGGTCTTTCATCAACTTCAAAAGTTTTACTACTATCTCTATAAACTAAAGGTGAAGAATCATAAATATGCCAATCCATTAAGTAGTAATTAAAGAATCTTACGTGTGGATTAGGACACGTAGTAGTGATAGCCTCTCGCATTACAACTTCGACTTTGTCAAAACCTAGAACTGATACCATGAAATCAGCATATAAGTTATAGCGAGAAAATTCATACTTTTCCAACCATATTTTAAATAATGCTAATTGTTCTGGAGTAAGCATTGAAGTGCAATATTCATCAATGTCCTGCCTTTCCCCGGTGAAATTATAATCTCTTTTAAATTCCTCAAAAAATTCAACATAATGAGAAAAGCCATTCCCATACTTGATGTCATTTAATAAAGAATAGTTTTCTCCTACGCAGTAATTATAAGCAAAGTTTTCGTGTGTTCCAAAAGTAAAAAGCATTTGTCCATCAGGTTTTATAAATGCTCCGCCATTTTCACATATTTTTTCATTAAAAGGAAGAATTAAACTCATAACTCACTCCCCTTTTAAGAACCTAATAATTGATCCCAATAAGCATAAAATGATGAGCCTGATAATTTAATCATTCCTATTCCAATTTTGGTATAGCTAGAATCTATCATATTTGAATAATGACCAGGAGATGTACGCCATCCTTCAGCAGCTGCTTGAGCAGTTAGATATCCAGCGGCAGCATTTTCACCATAGTTATTAGGTCGTTGTAATCCAAGTTCTTCAAATATCGTAAAACAAGATGTTCCATTAGGTCTAGTATGGCTCATATTATCAGTATAGGCCATCTCCATTGCTCTTATTGTTGCGGCTAAAGTCAAATCAGGATCAAGAGTTAAAGGAGCTGCTCCTACTTCAGCACGATACGTATTAACATAACTTAAAACATCATTATATACACCCATATTTTCAGCAACTAAAGTTTTAGCTTCGGCAAGCATTGATGAAGCTGTACCATTAAAGCCACTGGCATCAATAATAGGTCTAACAGAACTTACCTCTAACTTTTCTGTAGTTCCATCACTATAGGTTTTAATAACATAATTAATTTTCTTATTAAATTTAGTACCATATTTTTCGTATAAAAATTCATATTCAGTAGTATTTTCTTCTTTTACAACCGTCTTTTTTGGTGTAGTTGGAGCTGGCTCTTCTTTAGGTTCTTCATAAGCAGGAGGCATTTCATTTTGTGGTTCTACTGTTTGCGTATTAGACTCTTGAATTTCTTGATTTACCTCAGGACTTGTAGTTTCAACTTTTTCTTGAACCGGAGTATTATTTTCGGTATTATCCTCCTTTTGTTCAGACTTTTCTTCATCTTGTACATCATCTTCTTTAGAGCCTTCCGTTTCATTAGAAACATCTTTTTTATCATCTTGAAACTTTTTATTTATAGACTCACTGGTTTTATTATTAATGCTTTCTTTTTCTTTAGTATTTTTAAGTAGATGACTTTTGCAAAACAAAAAAGTAATACCAAAAGTACAAAGTATTAAAACTAAAACTATTGCTATATATTTTCCCAATTGTTTTTTCATATCAATCACCCTTAGAAAAGATTATACACCAAATCATAAAAAAAACGAAGGGGCTACCAAGAGCCTCCTCCGCCTCCACCGGAACCTCCGCCAGAGAAACCGCCACCAGAAGATCCAGACGAACCAGAACTACTAGGGCTTGATGACATTGCCGCTTGGGCAGATGTCATAGTCGAATTCAAAAAGCTATTAAATCTTATTAAATCAAATGTATCAGGACCATCATACCATGTAGGAGCCTGCATAGATATTGACTCAAAATTCTTTATCCATTTATCAGAAACTCCTAAGACATAAGTATATGGTAAGATATCATAAAAATATGTAGGTTGTTCATTTACTAAAGCTTCTAACTTTTCTTTTTCGGCAGTTTCAAGGAAGTTTTTAAAACCTCTTAATTTACCAAGAACTTCGTTTCCATAAGGGGTTCTTTTTGGTAAATAATTTAATAAAACTAACATTAAAACTATGCATATTACTCCTATTACATAGGCTGATATATAAAGTAAGTCATTACTAATCGCCGGATAAACAATATTTACCCAAGGAATGACAATGAATGATCCACCCCAGATAAAAAAGAATATTTTAAGAAAAATATTAGCTCCATCAAAGGTACTAGATAAACCATAGCAAAGAATAAAAACGGCAACTACAAACACAAGGGCAAAAGGACTAATTATTGCCATCAATGTTGGAAAAAAGCCATTATAAGCTGCCTGTGGAGGAATTGTTATAGCTAAAAATGCTATAATAACAAGAAGTATAACATACTTGATTTTACCCGTGGCTTTTTTATCAAATATTTTTTGCTTATTTTCTTTAGAATTTTCGTTCTTCTTAATTTCATTCATCGTTTTATAAAAACTATCATATAAGTCTGATGATGTTACTTCCAAAGGCATTGTTTCATCTTTCTTATTTTTGGCATTTTTAAATAAGCCTTCTAAGAATAGTTTTTCATTTTCATCAGTTCCATCATAGTCTTTTATCTTTGTGATTTTAAATTCTTTACTCTTTGATAAAATACCTTTTTCTTCCGTTTCCGTAATTTTTATATAACCTTTATTAGCTAGATAGATAAGTAGTGATGTTACATCTTCAGAATCTGCTCTACCCTTATATAAAAAGCCCACATCCAAGCTATTGCAATTTTCCGGAGGTCGGAATTCTACCGTTTCTATAGCTTCATCATCACGGCCAAATTTATACCAAAAAACAAAGGAAATAATAAGACCTAAAACAGGAACGACAAACATTGAATAATCAAGAATGTTATATTCAAGACCAGCATTTTGAAAATAGCCATCCTCAAGTTCACATCTTACAGTTAAAGCTTCCTGTGGATTTAATACATCATAATAGCTACCTGTTATTAGATTATCATCTACAAAATAATATACTTGAACATTACTTGTAGAGCCTCTTTTTCCTGAAGAAAATCCTAACTTAGATTCATCAAAATCTTTAGGCATTTTAATCTTAAATGTTACATTTTTAATAATGGTATCTTCCCATTCTGTACCTATTAAGTTAAAATATAATTCATCGGCATCTTTTATAGGATCCTTACCAATATTATAAGTATACTCTATAACATAGGTTTGTTTTCCTGTTACAGTAGTCCCTGATGAACCCATTTTTATCTCATAATAACCTTCCGTTTTATAAGCTGAATATTTGCCATCTACTTTTAGATTAGTTACTTGAGCTCTATTTTTAGAACTAGTTCCATCAAGTCTTTCAACAGTATTTTTAAGCGGTATCTTACGATATATACCATGTTTAGGAACATTAAAATAAACTGTTATAGTTTCTTTAATATCAAAAGTATTATTCTCATTAACAGTCATTTCAATATCATAATTATCTATGACATATTCATATTTTTTATCTTGCTCATCTTCAGGAACATATTCATCATCAATACCTGAAAGATCAGTTTTCATAACTGAAGTAATCTCAATATTGAAATAAGTAATATCTTCCAAGGTATAACCATCCTCTAAAGAATCTTCACTTAGTAAAAAATCAGCAAAATCATAATCATTTGCATATATATTTTTAACATCAAGATAAGAAGTTATTTCCTTATAATTTTCATCATAGTAACTAATCCTAAATAAAATCGATACATCATAGTCATTATAGTTACCCACAAAGCCTCTTAAGCCAAAAGAAGAAGGTTCTTCATAATCTAAAGAGTCAAAATAAACATTAGTAATATCAATATTATCTTGCTCTATCTTAGATACTGAATCGTATACTGAAGTATATTCTTCTTTTGCCAAAGGGGTTTCTAAAGCCAAAGAAAAAGAAAAAACTAGTAAAAAAACATAAATTAATCTTTTAATTATTTTCATAATAGTTTATTCCTTTATTAAAATTCAACTTTAACGTTTTGTCTTTCAGCTTCTTCAGCTTGGAACATAGCTTTTGGTTTAAAGCCAAATAGTTTAGCTACGATATTGCTAGGTATTACTTGAACTTTATTGTTATAACTTCTAACAACACCATTATAGTATTTTCTAGAGTTAGCTATATCTTCTTCAACTTTAGAAAGTTCATTTGTTAAATCACTAAAGTTTTGACTAGCTTTTAAATCTGGATAAGCTTCTGCTAAAGCCATAATCTTATTAATACCATTAGAGATTTTTTCGTTAGCACTAATCTTTTCATCGCTAGACATATTATCATAAGCACTATTTCTAAGCTCTACGATTTCTTTAAATGTTTCTGATTCATGTTTAGTATAACCTTTAACAGTTTCAATTAAGTTAGGAATTAAATCCCATCTTTTCTTAAGATATACATCCATAGTAGAGAAAGCTTCTCCAACTTTATTTCTTAATTTTACTAAACTATTATAGCAAACAAGAACATAAAGAATAATTAAAACAATTATGGCGATTAAAATATAAACCCACATAATTTCACCTCCTATTATGATTTAATTCTATCATATATTTATGCTTTTTAACAACTTCCATTGATATAAATTTTAAAAACTGATAAAATAATTTTAGTAGTATCTAAATAAGAAGGAAGGGCTATCGAAGTGACTTTAGTTAAATGTGATAAGTGTGGAAAAATGGTTAGTAATAATGCTTCGAAATGCATTTATTGTGGTAAGCCATTGAAACATAAAACCACCGAGAAAAGCAAAAATACTATTAAGTGTAAAAATTGTGGCAAAAGATATAATGCTTCGTATAAGTCGTGTCCATATTGTACTAATGAGCAAGTAGAAGTTAAAGAAGAAAAAGCATATTATAAATATTTAGATTTCTTAAGAGTTATCTTCTGTATTGCTATTTTACTTTATCATATCGGCTTTTTAAAAGGCGGCTATTTAGCAGTTTGTTCATTCTTTGTTTTAAGTAGTTATCTTGCTGTATTATCAGCTTTCAAAAGTGAGAAATTTGATCTTGGTAAATATTATAAAAGCAGGCTTTTAAAGCTATATTTACCCGTAATTATAGTAGTCTTTATGACGATACCATTAGTTAATTCTATCAAAGGATTAATATGGCTTAACTTAAGACCCGAAACGACCTCCGTGCTATTTGGCTATAATAACTTTTGGCAAATCGGAGCTAATTTAGATTACTTTGCAAGACACACAAGCTCACCATTTATGCACCTATGGTACATATCAATATTAATGCAATTTGAACTTGTTTTCCCATTTATCTTTATGCTTTTAAGAAAAATGGGCGATAAAATAAATAAGGAACTACCTAGCATCGGAGCATTTGCCCTTGCTCTTGCTAGTAGCATTTATTTCTTTATTTGTTTAAATGGCAAAAATATTATGATTCCATACTATAATACTTTTGCCAGAAGCTTTTCTTTACTTTTTGGTCTAGGCTGTGGCTTTATGCATGTATATTATAGTGACCGAGTTCCTAAAAAAATTAAAGACCAACCTATATGGAGTAAAGTAATATTTTATCTATATCTTTTAATTACTATCCTATTATTTATCTTTATTAAATCTGATTCTCCTTTCTTAGGAGCAAGCATGATGATAGTAACCTTTACTTCATGTCGTTTAATAGAATATGGTATATCATTTAATAAGTGTCATATTCCTATTAATGATTATGTAATGAAGACTTTATCAGGTATGACCCTTTGGGTATACTTATTCCAATATCCACTTATCTATGTTTTCCAATATGTACAATTAAATATGGGGTTAAAAATGACATTAATGATACTTATCTTAATTAGTATATCTTTCATACTATATTATATCTTTAGAAAAGAAAGAAAATATAAATGGCTTCAAGAATTACTTGTAGCTATAATATGTGCTTTGACAATCTTTGGAGCTTGGCAATTTTGCACCTCTAAAGATAACACATATGAACTTAAAGCTTTAGAAGATCAACTTGCTGAAAATGAAGAAAAAGCTAAAGAAAGCCAAAAAGAATATGAAAAGAAATTAGCAGAAGCTCAAAAGAAACTTGATAGTACTTTATCCGATATTGATGCTACTTTAGAAAATCTTAGTACAACCATTTTAGAGCTTCCTATCTTAGGAATTGGTGATTCGATTATGCTAGGAGCTTCACCAACACTGGAAGAAAAATTTGTTAATAGCCACTTTGATGGCGCTGTATCTCGTCAAATATGGGGAAGCTATGATGTTATTGATGAATATAAAAAGTCTAATACCCTTGGTAATCCTATCGTTATAAATTTAGGAGCCAATGGTAACTGTGGCGAAGAATATAAACGAAAATTAGTTGAAAGCTTTGGTGATCGAGAAATATTCTGGGCTACCGTAACTAATGATAGTACAGTACAAATCAATGATAGTATTAAGGCTTTAGCGGAAGAATATCCGAACTTACACGTCTTTGACTGGGCGGCCATCTCTAAAGGCCATGCAGAATACTTTGCTGTTGATGGTATCCATTTAACGGGCTCAGGTAGCCAGGCTTATGCGGATGGCCTATATGACGCTATTTATAAAGTATATGAAGAAAAATATACTAAACTTAAAGATGAAGCCATTAACAACTTTGAAACCGAAGAAAAAAACAAATTTAGTTTCTATGGCAATGATCTTTTATTAAATGCTTTCTCATTATTAAAGGATACTTATAAAGATGATGCCTTTAATATGGATAGCTCTTTAGATTATAAAAAGCTTAAAGAAAAGATTCAAAAAGATATTGATGATAAGAAAATAAATAATAAAGTTGTTATAGCTCTTGATAATAGTGTTGAGCTTTCTAAAGAAAATTATGAAGAATTAATAAATCTTTTAAAGGACCAAAAAGTATATATTATTCTTACTACAAGTGATAGTGTTAAAATCTTTAAAGATTATGAAAAAGATAATGTAATTACCATTAATTTCTATGATGAAATGAATAAGAATAAAGATAAATATCTTTTAAAAGATGAAACTCATTTAACAGAAGATGGCAATAAAGCTCTTATTAAACTATTAGATAAATCACTAAAAGATTCTAGTAACTAACCTAGAATCTTTTTTTGATGGCAAAAAAATAGTAATAAAGTAAATAATTTTATTACTATCTAATATCATTTATTAATTGTTTAATTAATTCAAGACCAATCTTTTTATCGTTGATATCTGTAATATCAATTAATTTAATATTATTACCCTCTTTTTTATAAAGAGAATAATATAATTTTAATTTATTATTTTCATCTAAAGTTTTATCCGTATAAACGATAAAATCTTTGTTGGTGTTATCATCATGGTAAGTGGCAATGACATCACATATTACTCTATTGCCATTTTTATCTTGAGTTTCAAATTTTAGTTCATTCATAAATATCACCTTACTTACAACAATATAACAAAAAAATAGAAGTATTTCTACTTCTATCTATTTAACTTTTAAAACTTCTTGATTTTCATAAGTAACATCGCTAGTTTCAGGATCAATTGAAGCTTCACCCCAAGTGGCTTTTAACCCATAACCAAGACTTTTTTCATAAGTGCTTGTTCTAACACATACTGGATTTCCGTTTTCATCAGTAGTTAAAACATAACCCGCCGGTGCACAATAAAAATTACCAGTACTATCTTTAATAGGTGAAGTAATTTCTGTTTTTACATCTTGGGCAGTAATCTTACCATATGAGATAGTTACATCTTCTATACCTTTTTCCGCATATTCTTTTTCCATTTCCGGCCATTGATGTGCTGCAACTCCTAAAGTAAATCCTGGTGTATATTCTCCTTCAATAGCTAATGGTATAAAGCCAAGTTGTGTAATAGGACAAATTTCTTTAGTATGATCTACATGAGTATCATATACTTCAAGCCCTACTCCTAAACCTATTGCAGCGGTTAATAATCCTGCACCAACGTACTTCATTATTTTCTCTTTGTTAATTTTACTTTCCATTTTAATTCCCCCTTTTTTTAAATTGAAAACATTTTCATTTCGCTTAACAATAGGTACATTATACCACTGATGTAAACTTTTTTCAAACTTCTATTAATTTTATATGATAAATAGGCAAATAACTACTCTTGTACTAAACAAGTTCCTAAAGTAGCATTAGTTTCACTTAAAAGCATATTAACAAGGTCTAGTGAAGCATCAATAAAATAAGTATTGCCTTGACCTGTTAAAATATAGTTAACAGTATAATCTTCAGGATTATTTAAACTTAAATTAATTAAATCCTCAATATTAACAGAGTATACTCCGTTGATAGGTGTTGGCTTTTTATCCGCTGTCGTAAAAGTATAATAATATTCATATGTATTGTCAGGATATAAATAAAGTACTGGTGTTAAACAATTAAGACCTGAATATTTTAAAGTATAAACGTCATCTCTATTTTTAAGATAATCTTCATCATTATTTATAATACTATTAATAAATCTTTCTTCATCGCTAGTTACACTATCTTTATAAAGACGGTTTACTTCCCTATTATCATTAAATAATGACTTAATATAATCTACTATTTCAGCATTAGAATCTTTACTAAAATCAAGATTATAAGCTTCTTCAATATCTATTATATTTAATTTATCATCTGATAAACTAACCTTTTTAACATGAACTAAATTATTATCTTTTAAATAAATAATATAGTTATTATCTTCATAACTAAGATAAATACTATAAATATAGTCCTCTACCGAAGTTATGAATTCTTCTTCATTTTTCTTATTTAAAATATCATCGATAACAAGTGTTTGATAATCATCTAAAGCATTATAATCTATATTTATTCTCTTAGATTTATCATCAAAGTTATTATCAATAAACTTAATAAACTTTTGCACAGAATCATATGAATAATTTAAATTATCATCATTTACAATAATCTTATCTTGATACACTTTTATAATATCGTCATTAACTTTTATATCATAGACTCCCGAATCTTTATGGGTATTATCTTTTAGAAAATAAATAAAACCACAGGTTAAAAAGGCTATTAAAAATAACCCTATTATGATAATAATAGCAATCTTTTTCTTAATATCACCTTTCATCTTAACCTCTATTTTATTTTCTATTAATAGTATACATCTTAATATCAAGAAGTCAAAATTTATTATTTTGTTTCAATTTTTTGTAATTCTTCTTTTTCTATTTGAGCAATTGATTTTGCGGGAGTAGGTAAATCTTCAGGCATATCTATCGTTTTGCCGATATCGGCAAAATGATAAGCAACCCTATTTAGCTTAATTTGATTATGTGTATTAATTATACCCTTTTTTTAAATATAGGAAAAGGTTAAAAGATCATCGTTTCTTAAAAAATTCAAAAGTTCATTACATTTTTATATCTTACTTGCGTATGCTTTACACATTAAAAATACAGAATTATATTATTTAAAATTTATTGATGTTATAATGAATTTATAAATAGTTCCACAGACTATTTTTACTGATAAAAAGGAGGTTAAAATGTTATCAGGTGATGAAATATTAAAACAAATAAAAAAGGGCAACATTAAAATTGATCCCTTTTGTGAAGAGGATATTGAACCAAATAGTTATGTTGTTCATCTTGCTAATGAACTTTTGGTATATGATAATGATGTCCTAGAGTGCAAAAAGGAAAACACTACGCGTAAAATAACGATTCCTGAAGAGGGCTATATCTTAAGGCCTGGCGAGTTATACCTAGGTAGAACAGAAGAATATACCGAAACTAATGGTTTTGTTCCTATGCTAAATGGCCGTCTTTCAACAGCAGCTTTAGGTATTACGATTCATATTACCGCGGGTTTTGGCGATAATGGCTTCAAAGGTACATGGACTTTAGAAATAATGGTTGTTAAACCAGTAAAGATTTATCCTGGTATGAAGATTGGTGAATTAAGTTATTTCCCTTTAGTGGGTGATTCTTCTCGCAAATATAAGGGTAAATACTTAGGTCAAAAAGATACTACACCAAGTAGAATCTATACTGACAGAAGTATATAGGTATTAATATGTTATCAGGTGATGAAATAATTAAAGAAGTTGAAAATGGTAATATTATAATTAAACCCTTTGATAAAAAACTAGTTAATCCTAATAGTTATAATATGACCCTTTCTGACGAGCTTTTAATGTACACAGACGATATTTTAGACTGTGCTAAGGAGAATAGTACTAAAGTAATAAAAATTCCTGAGGATGGCTTAATTTTAGCTCCAGGGACACTTTATATTGCTAAGACAAATGAAATAACTAAAACAGATAAATATGTTCCATCCATAAGTGGTCGAAGCTCTATTGGTAGAATAGGTCTTACAGTTCACACTTGTGCAGGTCTTGGAACCGTAGGCTATGAAGGATCTTGGTCTTTAGGCATAACATGTGTAAGACCTACCAAGATCTATCCTAATATGGAACTTTGTCAAATATATTTCTTTCCTATCGAAGGCAAGATTAATAAAAAGTACATGGGTAGATATCAAAACAAAGAAGATATAACACCAAGTAAAAGTTATGAAGATTTTAAAAACTTAAAAAGAGCCTAAATTTGGCTCTTTTGCTTTTTAAGATTAATTATCTAGTATTGCTTTCAGCATTTCATTAACATTATTATATCCTTTTCTTTTTCCTTCTTTTATTTCTTGGATAATTCTTTCCCCTTCTTCTAATGATTTTAATAATTCTTTATTAGGTTTAGGATTAGATACTTTAAATGGTAATCCATCAGCCTTTATTAGTTGCTTTATTGCCATATTAACAAATGTGTTCATATCTAGACCTAACTCATTTAAAATATTAGTAGCTTCTTCTTTATCTTTAGTAGCAACTTTTACTTTTATAACACTTGTTAAATTTTTCATCTAAAACTCCTTTACTATTTTAATATATCTTCCATTTTAATATTTTTTTCTTTTAACCCTAGCTTTTGATAAAATGCTATAGCATCTTTATTAAATGCCCATACATTTAACTCAATACTATCTAAATTATCTTTAATAGCTTTATCTTTGGCTTTTAAATATAACTTAGTACCTATTTTATTATTACGATAATCTTTACTTACAGCAATATCATCAATATATAAAACTCTTCTTTTTTTAAATAAAGGAATATTAGCACTTTCTATTACTTCACCAAGTATAATACCCATAATATTACCATTTTCTTCATAAGCAAAGTTATATCCGCTTTGAAGCATATCTAGAAAGCGATTATAAGGTAGTGAACAAGCATCATTATAAATATCAGGTCTATTTGCTAAATGAATTTGATGAACTTCATGTGCAAGTTCTAAAACTTTATCATAATCTTCTTTTACTATTTCTCTAATCATATATTATCCTTTATAACTTTTACTAGTTTATCTTTTAATATTGCAAATCTTGGCATATTAATAACTTCTTCATAATCTAGCCATTTATAATCTCTAGATTCCGAAGTATCTATTTTAATATCTTGCTCCTTTTCGATTAAGAAAAGATAACGAAAATCATAATGATAATGGCTAGGTAAGTTAAGTCTTTCATTATAGCTTATGTGTTGAGTATCTATATCAAGAGGAATTAAATTATTTTCATTGCAAGAAAGAACCTTAAAATCATATAGACCGGTTTCTTCAGAGCACTCTCTTAAAGCAGTATCCAAAGGTGTTTTATCTTCCTTATCAACATGACCACCGGGATAAAGATACATCTTTAAATCCTTATGGTATAAGAACAAAAAACGTTTAGTTTTACGGACATAAATAAAAGCTCCTGCGACAAGATGACCCGTAAAATTATTCCAATCTGCTATTTCAAGAGAAGAATGCTTTTGTAAATAATCATAAAACTGTTTTTGTCTTTCTTTTTCTTCAGGATATAGTTTTAAATACTCATTTAATATTTCTAATACTATCTCTTTCATATTCATTTATTATTTTATCAAAATATATTATATTCTAACAATACATTTTTATTGTATAATATATACGGTGATATAAATGAAGGAAGAATTACAACAATTTCTAAACAAAATGAAAACCATTGAATATGGTTGGATAGATAAAGATGGTAATAAATATATTAACCATATTGTTAAAAATAAATTTTTAACTGATTACTATTTACAAAAGCCAAGTGAAGTATGGAAGAATCGAATAGGCATATGTTGGGATCAAGTTGAAGTAGAAAGAGAATTTCTTACTAAAAAAGATATACCTTTCAAAAGCTTTTTAATCCTTTATGATGATGGCCTTAAGTTTCCTAATCATACCTTTGTTATTTTCAAATTAGGTAAAGAATATGGCTGGATAGAAAATACTTATAAAAATGTTAAAGATGAAATAAGATACTACAAGACTTTAAAAGAGGCTTTAGAGAATGTCAAAAAAGAATTTATATCAGAAAATGATCTACAAATTATTGGTAATAAATTATACTACTTTGCTTATGATAAACCTAAATATGGTATTGGCTATGAAGAGTTTGCTAAACACTGCCAAATGGGCATTAAAGCAAATGAAGACTTTAAAAACGTTGATACATTTTAAGAAGGACGAAAGTCCTTTTTTTATTTGGCAAATAAAAAACCTATCTTTCATTTAAGAAAAATAGGTTAAATAAAAGGAAAAGGATTTCTCCAAAAAAATTAAATTTCGAATTTCTTTTTAATTGAATATCCTAAGCCTGCAACACCTAATACAGCGACAGCTCCACCAACTAAGTAAAGAGGTAGACTATCTAATGTATTTGGATTTCCTTCAGGGTTTTCTTCTGTTTCAGACCCACTTCCTGGAGTTGATTCTGCAGGTTTATCATCAGGTTTAGTAGGCTGATTTTCTGGAGTATCAGGAACAACTGGAACGTCATTACCCTCATAGAATACTAATATTGTTGTATCAGCATTAAATTTAGTATCTTCTTCAGATATTGCTTTTCCATTTACAGCAAAATACATAAATTTTCTATCTGAAGCTGTTTTAATAGCTTCAAGTTTTTCTAGGTCTTCTCCGGTTAAATCGCTTAATGATGTACCAGGATTAACCCAGATTTCATAATTACCAATACTTAATATTACATAATATGTAGCATGTATTTTTGTATTTTCAGCAAATGCAGAAGAATCAACTAGTTTTACTTCCTTTGTATCATAATAGTTATTAATATGTTGACCTTCTACATCTAACATTGCATCTAATTTAGCTTTACCAGTTTCAGATAATTCTCCAAAAGTTTGACCTTTAAATAGGCTTACTTTATCGTCTTTACCATCAACAGTTAAAGTGACAAACCAAATTGCCTCATCAGATTTACTAGCCACTTTTACAACGTGAGTAGAATCAGGAGTAGTAACACCTATTTCATTTTCTGTATAGTTGTAAACTCTAATGACACCATCACCAGTATTAGTACCAACTTCTACAGTTTTATCATCATCTAAAGTATATACATAATACTTATTATCAACATGAACAACGCCTGTTAATCCAGATGCAGGAGCATCAAATGATCCATTAGCAAATTGTCCTACATTTAGCTTAACATTATTTCCACTACCAGTAGCAACTGTTAATTTAGCAGCGGTATAAGGAACAGTAACAGTTCCAGCATTTAAAGTAGCATTTCCTGTAAGAGCTAGGCCTGAACCGGTAACACCGATATCCCCATCTGACCCATTATTATTACTAGTAACAACAGCATTATCACTTATAGTACCACTAGTAAAAATTCCTGAATATTTGTTATTTACTACAGTTATTTTAGCATTATCTTCAGCAGTTAAGCCATTAGCTGTAGTTAAACCACGATCGTTATCATGAGAATAATATTCACTATTTTCAGATACAATCATATTTCCAATATTTGCAGCACCAGCACAATTAGAAACTTCTACATTTCCGCCATTTTTAATGACAACAGCATTAGTACGTAAAGCGGTGTGTCCATACCCAGAAATAGAAACCTTTCCACCATCTACTTCAAGAGTACCTTCGTTAGTATTCCATCCTTTTTCGCTTCTCTTACTAATAGCAATAGTATTTCCGCCAGAAGTCCTAGCATCTAACTCACCTGTAACAACTAATTTAGCATTAGTATCCAGCAAAACATTAATAAGTTTGTTATTTTGAATATCACCAGAACCTGTAACGTATGCATCAGCATCTTCTCTAACCGCAAAGTTAGTTAAAGTTAATTTTCCAGATACTGTTAGCGTTTGACTACTATCAACAACAATTCTTCTATTGTCTACAGTAATATTTTCATCAAGATCAAAATTACCAGTAACTTTAATAACACGTGCAAAGCTATCAGTTAAACAGTCTTTGAAATCACTTTTATTAGCTGCGGTACAAACGCCACCATTTACGTTTGCAGCATTAACACCAGCTACTGCTACACATGAAGCAAGCATGCCCGTCAAAAATAATTTTAAATTTTTCATTTTATCATTCTTCCTTTCTTAAAATATTTTTTGGAACGTATCCTCCTTCCTTTATTTTATAAGTCCATTATATATATATATATATATATATTGTCAAGGGTTTTGGAAGCTTATTGGAGTAAATAAAATCATCTATAACATTTATATTCTTTAACACAAAAAAATCCCATTTTCTATTAGAAAATGGGTTTAATAAAAGGAAAAGGATTACCTATAAAATATTAATTTTCAAATTTCTTTTTAATTGAATAACCTAAAGCTACTAATCCAGTACAAGCAATAGCACTTAATATTAAATAACTACCAATACTATCTACTGTATCAGGGTTAGATGTAGTTCCAGCATTTGCTTGATCTTCATATGCAAGTGCATAGGTAGAGAACTTGTCAGTAGCAAAGCTTAATTCTGTTCCATCTTCAGATAATACTGTTTTAAGAACTTCAACTTTACCATCATGTTCTCTTAAAATATAATATACTCTTGTATAGCCTTCTTTTACTTCAGGTAAATCTTCAGGCACTTTAACTGTAAGAGTAATTTCTTCATCTAATTCATGTAAATTGCGAATTGTCGTACCAGCTTTTACCAAAACACTAATATCTAAATATTTAGATATTGTTGCGTCAGGTAAAGCATCAGCAAATTCTTTCTTCTTATCATCATCTACTGTCGTCTCTTTAGCTTCAAGTACAACAGTTACATCATTGTTTTCTATTAACTCTTTTAATTCTTCATCAGTAGTATTAAGTAATGATTCTTTTAATACATCACTTGTTTCAGAATCAGTTGTTACAACGTCATCAGCGCCAGGGATTTCAGGAGTTATTTCTACAGGCTTAACCATAACTTTACCATAGCTATCAACAATATAACCATCAGGTATAAATGCTGACATATCTTGTGGTTCAGATACAAAAGTCTCTGGATCTTGACGGTCGAATTGACCACCTGTAATAATAGTTTCAGAGCCAGTGACAGGGGCTACAGTTTGAATTTTTTTGCCAGTCATATCTCTAAATATTCCACCTGTAATATTCATTTTTGCATTTTGGCTATTTACAACAGCAGGCATATCAGCTTGATAACTTTGATCAAATTGACCACCACTTATATTAGCTGTACCTGCATTCCATAAGCCATAGTTTTTTTCATATAATGTTGAAACTCTTCCACCAGAAACGTTAATAGTAGCTCCTGCTAAGTTTCTAATACCATAAACAGACGCAATTTGTGGTGAAATAAATCCGCCTTCTAAATTTAATTCGCCATAATTATCAATTATTGCTTGTTGAAGTTGGCTTTCAGGATATGCTTTTGTTCTCGTAATGCTTCCACTTGTACCACTATCTTTAATAGTTAAAGTACCATTTTTTTCAACTTTAATTGTGGGACAATCTACTTGTAATTTTCCTTCTTCAATAGTGTTATTTAAAGTGTGCCCATTTAAATCAAGAACAACTTTTTCGCCATCTTTTACCTCTAAGTTAAATTCTGCAGTTTTAAGTAGTTTAATAGTTGTAACTTCGTCATCTTCAGTTACTTCAACAGAATCTTTATAAGGATCTTCTTTTAAATCTGTTATAGTAGCAGCATTAACAGTAACAACCATTGCAAACATTGCAATCATAGCCATTGTGAATAATTTTAATTTCTTCATATTTCTTTCTTCCTTTCTTAAAATAATATTTGGAATGCATCCTCCTTCCTTTATTTTATAAGTCCATTATATATATATATATATATATTGTCAAGGTTTTTTGGCTATGTGAGGGACTTATAAAATGTAAACTTTTTGTCATTAAAAATCCCATTTCCAATTAGGAAATGGGTTTAATAAAAGGAAAAGGATTCAAATCAATCTCTAGTCTTCAAGTTTCTTTTTAATTGAGTAACCTAGTGCTATTAGACTAGCTATTGCTATAGCACCACCTGCTAAATAAACAGGAATGCTATCTAAAGTATTAGGTATTTCAGTTTCAGGTTTATTTGACTCAGCAGTAACTTCTTTTAGTCCTGCAATTGCAGTATTAAGTTCCTCGGTTACAGTGTCAATTTCATCTTGATGAGCTTTAGATAATTCAGGATCTAATTCATATGCTTTTTCAATAGCAGCAGCTAATGCAGCATATGATTCTTCAGTATAATCAGTTGGATCAATTTCTATAGCTTTAGCTAAAGCTTCATCTAATGCAGTATAATCAGCCTTTTCTTCAAAAGCAACTGTTACAGTTACTTCGTTAGCAGGCATTACGAATGTAAGTACATTATTAATTCTACTATATTCTACTGCCTTACCATCTTTATCAACTATTGTAATTTCGCCTAGTACATAACCTTCATCAGGTTCTAATGTTACTGTAACTGTTTGACCAGTTATAGCATTTTCTTTATCAGCAGTAACCGTACCATTTGTAGGAGCAGTAACTTTTACAAGTGATTCTAATCCAACATAAGTAACTCCATTTTCAACATAAGTTTTATAACCTTCTGCTAAATATTCTGAATTAAATGCATATTGATCTATAAATTCTCCACCATAGATGATATTATACAAGTCATCAGAATGAACTGCCTTATGCATATTGCTCTTTGTTTCAAAGATTCCATCATTAACCTTTACTGATAATGCTTCATAATTTTTAGTACCATCCTTTTTTGTAGGTATTGCATTTATATGTAAAGCGTCATTATTATTAGCAATAAATGTTCCGCCGTTAAATATCCAATTTCCTTTAGTAATAGGAATTGTTATTCCTGAATTTGCAGTATAACTTCCGCCTTCAAAAGTTACATAAGTGGTTTTAGTTGGAGCAGTATCCGAATCATCCGCGATAACTGATAATCCTGTATTCCAAGTTCCATTTAAGGTTATTTGAACTTGACTAGATACTAATAAACCATGTCCATATGGAACACTTATAACAGTATCATCACTTGTAACTAGTTTTGCAACATTATCTTTATCAAGTCCACTAACAGTAATAGCGCTTGAATCTTCTTCTATCTCGTCAGAGTATCCTGCAGTGACATTAATAGTTAATTTAGATGTTTTTAAGGATGCCCCTTGAAAAACATAAATTGCTGAAAGTCCAGTAGATTCTGATACTATAGTACCATTCTTTAATTCAACGTTAGCTACATCTTCAATAGAAAAGCTATTATCATTAGTAAATGTTATTGTGTGACCATTTAAATCTAAAACAATGTCTCCTTCTTTAGCCTCAAGGTCTCCATCGCCATTAAACACAAGGTCTCTATCTAGAGTAATATTCGATCCGGATTTAAGAATTATATCTTGGCAAGATTTTTTATTATTATTCCATTTGGCAGAAATAGCGGCTTCTAAATCATTTACATTATCAACGATGCATTCTTGATCTGCGTTTGCATATGCAGGTCTATCAACAGCTGCTGCACTAACTGCACCAATTGATAATCCCATTGCAAGCATGCTTACAACAAATAATTTTAATTTCTTCATATTATCAATCTCCCTTTCTTAAAATATTTGTTTGGAAAATATCCTCCTTCCTTTATTTTATAAGTCCATTATATATATATATATATATATAAAGTCAAGGGTTTCAAAAGCATTTTCCTATATAAAATTAGACATAAAAAAGCCACTTTTTGGCATAAAAATGGCTTTAAATAAATTTCTAAATTTTTTCACAATTCACTTCGTTCTTATAAATTATATTAACATAGCCACTATAAGTCCTAGCCCATACCTCATCATTCATAATAAATATCTCTAAAGCATCAAATAAAGTACCTGTTCTATAAAAGGCTGGAGCTAAAGGATTAGTACTTGTCGCATTCTTTTGTCCATCTTTAGTTAAACATTCTACCCTTTTTTGAGGATAATTAATTCCTGGTCCTGTTCTAACTCTAATATTATCTAGGGTTCTATAAACACCGGTATTATATTCTAGGTTTATAACTTCACTTTCCGTCTTTATAGCATAAGTTATACCATCATAAACATCATTTAGTACTTTAGTATCATTAGCTAGTACTAAATATTTCGTAGGAGCTACCGCATTAATAAGACCATATACCCCATATGAGTTTTGGTAAAAGCCTACTCTTATATCTTCTTTACGATCATATACCGCTATTTCTAAATCAATATGTTCGCCTGTGGCTTGACCAGTTTTACCATCATTCATTAGAAACTGGCCTTGTTTGAATTTATCTCCCACCTTGAAATCAGCAATTTCACTTGGATGGCCTATTTGCATTACTACATAGTGAGGTTTAT
The DNA here is from genome assembly GCA_947586825.1 of uncultured Bacilli bacterium. Classification (GTDB taxonomy): domain Bacteria; phylum Bacillota_I; class Bacilli_A; order RF39; family UBA660; genus UBA6448. The sequence goes on from CANPXU010000001.1 coordinate 76,217, forward strand.
TATCCGCACATAAGACTTTTTCATCTGATACAAGCCAAATTGTATAAGCATCTAAGGGATTAACATAAACTTGAGCAACATAGCCTGTAAATGGAGCATATACTGCTCTAGAGCCACCTCCTGCTGCTGATACATCTAAAGCATATCTTCCTTGATGGGAATAGGAAATAGGGCCATACCCTTGAGTTAAATAATATGTTTTCTTAGGAAATAATAAAAATTCCATATACCTCCTCATGACTAATGATAGTCAATATAGTATATGAAATTTTAAAATAACCTATTAATTAATGAGACTCATTTTCTTCTTCAAGTTCACGGTAATTAACTTTACCAATCATAGTTTTAGGAAGTGATTCTCTATAAACATATTCTTTAGGAAGCATATATCTTGCTAAGTTTTTCTCACAGTATTCTTTAATTTCATTTCTTACTTTAGCACAGTCTTTTACTTCGGGATTTAAAACAATATATGCTTTAGGAACTTGTACTTTATATGGATGTGGCACACCAATAACACCACAGTTTAAAACATAAGGATGCTTTAATATAACATCTTCAATATGGGATGGATAAACATTATAGCCTGATACAATAAGCATTCTTTTAAGTCTTTGAGCAAAGAATAGAATACCATTTTCATTTATATAACCTAAATCTCCCGTATGAATCCAGATCTTACCCTTTTTATCTTTTTCTAACATTTCATTAGTTTCTTTAATGTTATCAAGATAGCCTTTCATAACGGTTGGACCACTTACACAAATCTCACCAGTTTGACCTAATTCACATTCTTCTTTAGTATCAGGATCTATTATCTTAAGATCATTTCCCGGAAGGGGTATACCTACACTTCCTGATACATCCGCTCCTAAAGAGCTTAAGGTAACAGGGCCTGTTGTTTCTGTCATACCATAACCTTGGATAACATGGGTATTACAATTATGCTCTTGTAAAAATTTATTCACCATTTCATTTTTAACAGGAGGTAGTGTATCGCCTCCGGATATAACATATTTTAATCTAGCAAGATTTACTTTATCCATATGTGGATTAGATACTAAAGCTTCAAATAAAGTGGGAACACCAGGAAGAACGGTTGGATTATATTTAACAAGGAGTTTATCAAATCTTTTAGCATCAAACTGAGGAATAAGAATAGCTGTCGCATTTAGGCAAAGAGGGCAGTGAATACATACCACTAAACCAAAGCAGTGAAATAATGGTAAAATTGAAAGCATCTTATCATCGGCTGTAATATTAGGCACCATTATCTTAACTTGCTCAATAATAGCATTAACATTACCATTAGTTAAAACAATGTTTTTAGGAGTACCAGTAGTTCCCCCACTATGAAGAATAACAGCATCTTGATCTTTAGTCGTCTTAACTAAAACATCTTCATAGTATCTTTTACCCTTTTCCATAAACTCATGCCAGTAGATAAACTCTTCACTCTTTTTAGGAGATAGTATTTTTCTTCCTTGCGTTAGATTATAGCCAAGCTTTAATAATTTAGGCATCGAATCAGATGCTGATACTATAACTACTTTATATACGCCTGTTTGTTTTAATATGCTTTGCATCTTTTCATAAGCTAAGTTAATAGTTATAACTAGAACACTTTTGGTGCTAATTAAAGATTGTTTTATTTCTTCTTCGGCAGATAAAGGATGAACCATATTAGCTATAGCCCCAATCTTATTAATGGCATAAAAGCTAATTACAGCTTCAGGAGTGTTGGGCATAAGGATTGTTACTACATCGCCAGGTCTAATGCCTTGACTACGAAGTGCTTTAGCACATATATCTATTTCTTTAAAAAAATCAGTATAACTTATCTTATAATTAAAATAATTTATAGCAGTAGCATTTCTTTCTTTTACTTCTTTTTCTAAATATTCATAAATAGACATATTAGGTACAGTTATATTATCTTTATCTTTAGGATAATATTTATCCCATAGGTTTTCTTTTTTATTTTTTCTAAATAAGCTTGCCAGTGATTTCACTTTTTACATTCTCCTTTTTATACACTTGTTGCACAAATTACAAATGTATTATATAATGGTGCAACAGGCACTTCAATCAGCAATAAAAACAAAAGTGTTAGATATTAAACAGATTGATATAAAAGTGTTTAAAAAAAGGAGAAATATGGACCGAAGAGTTAAATATACCCAAAAAGTAATTAAGGAAGCTTTTATTGATTTACTAGAAGCTAAAGATATAAAAAAGATAACAGTTAGTGAGATATGTGAAAAGTGTGATATCAATAGGGCTACTTTCTATCGTTATTATTTAGATGTTTATGATTTACTTGATAAAATTGAAGAAGACTTTGTAAATGAAGTTAAAGCGGCATCATTAAGTAATACCGAATATACAGTAGGAAGCTTTGCTAGAGATTTATTAAATGCCTTTTTTAAAAATAAAGATTTAGCTAAAGTATTATTTTATACAAATAATAATAGTACGAACTTCCTAAATGATATTATGTCTTTAGCTTATGAAAAATGCAAAGAAAAATGGCAAAAAGATATACCTAGCTTACCTGATGAAGATGTTGAATATGCTACTAGCTATATCTTTAATGGGGCTTTAGGTATCATTAACTATTGGATAGCTAATGATTTTAATAAAAGTGTTGACGAAATAGCTAATATTATAGCTACTCTTGCCTACTTTGGCACGAATAGATTTATATATAAAAGAAAATAGCACGTATGCGTGCTATTTTTTGGTTAAACTTGCCTTCTTTAATTCATTGATATTTAACTCATCATTTACTTCTATTACTTCGCTTAATTCTTCATAATCATCTAAAGAATTAGTATATAGTCTTCTTAAATAATCGTTTCCGCCATCAACACTACACTTGCCACATTGGCAAGATACTAAGTCGTGCGTGTGCTTAGAAACAATAATATCGCCACAATAATTGCATTTAATGGCATTCTTTAAAATTTTTTCCAAAATACATCCCCCTATTTAATTTTATATTCTTGCGAGTCTTGACTTACCATCTTCATATAAAGCTTTACGAATAGCATTACTCATCTTCTTATTAAAGCTTTCTTCATCTTTAGTAAGAATATCAGCATACATAACAAAGTATTCATCAGAAACATGATATATATAAGCAAGTCTTGCTAAGTTATCATCTTTCTTACCAATACATTTTAAAATGGTAAACTCTAAGCCATCAAATACAGCTTCCATTGATTTACTATATTTATAGCCATCATTACTTATATCTTTTTTAATTAGTTCGCAGAACTCTTTAGCATTCAAAGGGCTTTCTTTAGAGTAGCCTTCAAGATACTCATGATGTTCAAGACTACGAGCGGAGAATAAATATCTACTATTTTTTAAATAAGTATCATTTTGATAATATTCTCTAAACATCGTTTTAGGAAAATCAATGGTTATATTATACTTAGTTAAATAAACATGATCTTCATCACCTGGGATTCTACCCGTTTTAAATTTCAAATCATGTCTTAATAGACAGCGGTATAATCTTCGAAAATTCTCGGAATTAAATGATACATCAAACTGTTCTTTTTTCTTCAACTTAAATACTAGTTTAGCATTAGGAATATATGTTACTCTATCAATAGCACTAAAGGTTGTATTTAACTCTTTTTTAAATAGTCTTTCAACTTTAATATTCTCGCCTGTTACTGTAACGCATTTATACTTACATAAAGCATATGCTATTAAAAGTAAACACTCGATTACCAAAAATGAATATGATAAATATAAATTAAGTTCAACCGAAAAATATATACATAACAAACTTACGATAACTGTTCCCATATATAATAAAGTACCTATCCATTTTTGAAAATAAACGCAGAAATTTTCTTGGTCGTTTTTAGCATAGGCAAACTGTGGTTTTAAAAACAATATTATCGTATTAATAATTACAAAGAATACTGCCGTTACTACACAAATCGCACCCTTTATCATAAAAATCCTTTCTACTCTAAAGTTAAATAAGCACAATCCGAATCAGCGAAACATATTGTTGTATATTTTTCTAATTCAACTTTATATTCAGTACCTATTTCTTTACCATTTTCATCTAATAATGGATCAGCAGTAGCAAGTACAATTGTGTTATTAGATTTAGAAACAACTTGAAAACTAACATTACTTACATTTAAAATTGTCGTATCTACCTCTAAGTCAGTATATTCAGAATTTTGTCCTTGATAAGAAATCTTTAAATCATTAAATACTTTTTTTCTTGATTGCAAATTAAAAAATAAAAAAATAGCAATAAGAGCTAATACTCCTGCTACTATGATTAATGTTACCTTCCCCTTATTCATCTAATCATACCTCTTTCATATACACCTTTGTATACTATCACTATTATATTAGAAAAAGGTAAAATAGTAAAGAAAAAAAGAAGCCTATACTATTAGGATTCATCAGATTATTGGTAAAGCGGTATGTTAAAATGACATATCACTTTTTGCTTGAAAATTTTAAAATCCCAAAAAAATCAAAAATCGTATAATTATTCCACTCTAATCCGGCTAATTTTCCGGACTAAGCCGGACAAAATGCAAAAATATGCAAAATGGCCACAATTTACGTTATTGAAACTGACGAGTCAAAATATAAATTTAAAAATTGATGTTATCCGGGAAAGAGTGGAAATTTCCGGACTAGTCCGGAAATAAATATTCTAAATAGTATGTTTTTAGACTGTTGACAAAAGAAAATTTGAAAACAGTCTTTTTATATATAAAAAAACAAATAAGCTTAATTTTTTGCCTATTTGTTAATAGTATGAA
>CANPXU010000002.1 GCA_947586825.1 uncultured Bacilli bacterium
CAATAAATAATCTCTCCTATTGATAAAAAATCATGAATATCTTTTACAAATGCATTTGATACTTCGGAAATATGAATAAGACCTGTGTAATTATCTTCAAGACTAACAAATGCTCCATATTTCTCGATTCCTGTGACTTGGCCTTTGACGATACTTCCCGTCTTATAATCAGCCATGATTCTGTCTCCCGAAGTTATTATACCACATATTTTCTAATATAGACATTTAATTAAAATAATTGTACAATAACCTTGTGATTATAAATGGAAGAAAAGATTAAAGAAGTTATTGAAAAAATTCGCCCTTATATAAATATGGATGGTGGCGATATCGAATATATTAAATATGAAGATGGTTATGTTTATATAAAACTCACGGGAGCTTGTGCTAGTTGTATGTTTCAAGATGATACTGTAAATGATGGTCTATTAGAAATGTTTACTAGTGAAATACCCGAAGTTAAAGGCGTTATAAACGTTAGTATATAAGATACTCTATTTCAATCAAGGGAGCATATTTACTAATTAGTAAGTATGCTTCTTTTAAAAATTCTTTATAATCTTCACTTTTTTTAATAATATTTAACAGCTTAGTACTGTCTTCATTTTTATTAACTATTTTTTCATATATATCAAAATAGTAAGTGGGATATAATAGCCTTGCATAAAGCATATTATAACTGTATGGGGTTAATTTAATGCTTTTTAAATAAGTTTCTAATTCTAAATAAGCATCATCACCTGCGAAGAAAACACTTTTTATATACTCAGCAATATCTCTTACTTCAAGATCAAATATAAAAGATAAAGGATTAAGATAATTAAGACCATAATTAGGATAATAAATTCTTTTATGACTTAAAGTAATCTTATCATCACTCGATATTTTATACCTACTATTTATGATATTTACATATGCTATCGCAGTTTCGCTTAAACCTAAGTAATAATCTATCGATTTATGAATTATAGGATCTATTTTAATTTCATTAAGCTGGTTTTCAATATAATCCACTTTACTAGACCATAGCATTTCCCAGTTATTACGATATAAATCTCTTTTCTTTGACGATAATCTTATTTTTTTATTAAACTCTACAAGGTCTATAATATCAAATTTATCATTCTTGTTATTTATTTTCAATAGAACATATTTCTTACCTTCAACATCTGTTATTAAATCATTTTTTATATTATATATAAAATCATGAACTGGCAAATTGTTATATTTTAACTCCTCATAGCAACTTACTAAATCTTTAAGTTCTTCCTTACTTCGCAAATATTCAACAAAATAATAATCATTACTATTATAAGTAAAATAAAAGTTACCACTAGACATAAATAATTTATCTAGTTTTAGATTATAATAGTATTCAATGGTTTGCTTCATATTTAAATATATGCATTAATAAGCAAAATAAAAACCAGCTTTACGCTGGTCTATTATTTGTTTTGAAATTTTTGCATTAAAGCATCAAACATGTTTTCACAAGATTTCATGAATGTTTCTTTAATCTTATTTATGTCAGCATCTGAAGATACAGTTTCTGCAGGTTGAGATTGAGGTAAATCTATTGCTGGAGCTTGTCCACTTGCTACATCTGCTGCAGGAGCTTGGATAGCAGGAGTTGCTGGTGCTACAGCTGCAACTGGAGTTTGAACTGCCGTTGGGGCTTGAACTTCAACAGGTTCAACAACCGGTGCTTGGACAGGTGCTGGTGTAGCTGGAACAGCCTCAACAGCAGGAGCTGGTTCGCTAACAACAGGCTCAACAGGTGCAGGAGTATCTACAGGAGCACTAACAGGGGCCTCGGCAGGTGCTGGGGCTGGAGTTGGATTTACAACTGGTGCTTCAACTGGAGCTGCTACAGGAGCTGGTGTAGGTTCTGCAGGTGCCGGTGCAGGAGTTGTTGCATCAGGAATTGGAGCTAAAGTGATTTCAGCTGGAGTTTCAATCGCAGGTGTTGCAGGAACTTCAGGGGCAGGTGCAGGAGCAGGTGCCGGTGCAGCAGCAGGTTCTTGAGGTGCTGCAGCTGGAGCAGGCTCTGCAGGAGGTGCATATACAGATTTTAATAAATCATAAGATGCTACAGGTAAAGTTAATTGAGTAAAGAAATCATCTGGAGCACTTAAAGTTTCAGGCACTGCTAAATAAGGTAAAGCTGTTCCACTAATAATAGTTCTTAAATTTTCTTTAACAGCTCCCCACTCATTTGGATCTATAATCTTTTCTAAATTTGTTCCATTAAGTTTACTTATAATAATAATTGGTAATCCCATAGAACCATTAGACTCATTATCAAGAACGATGTAATTAGCATTAGTTCCTTTGAAACATGATATTAATGGTTTTTCTAGAGTTGTCCCACTTACTAAATTAATTTTTATTTTGCCCACTTCAATCAATCCCTTCTTCTATTCTCTATAATTATAACAAAGCTGCTATTTTTTTTCAATCTTTTTCAAAATAAAATACTTGCACCCATAGGCACAACAATCTTTAATATATTTATCAACTTGACTGTAATCGTTAAGAGGCTTAAAATTCTTATTTTTCTTTTCATTAAAGCCTTTTAAGCGAAGTTTTCCATAAGCCCAATCCCCTACTATATAATCAAAGTCATTAAAGTAATCCGTTACAGATTCTTTTAAAACTTCTTCATCAATAGCATCCTTTTCATTCTTAACTATTTCATAGTCTATATCATTTAATTTAATCATTTATCCCCCTATAATAAGAATATAGTTACAACAGCTATAACTAGGACTATTGTAGCAAGAATGGATAAGAAAAACAACATATCAACAAATCCATTACCAGTAGAATATGCTGGAATTGGATGATTTAAATCATATATGGCTTTATCTAAAAGATATTTTTTATTTATTGCTGTATCTTTGATATTAAAATGGGCATATACCTCTTTATTAATGGCATCTACTTCTTCTGCTGACATAGCATTTATATCATCAAGTGAATAATTTAAAACTTGATATGCACCCATATTAAGAATTTCTTTTGCTTTAGCTATAACTACTTTTTGATTATTTTTCATCATTTCATCAAAATAGTTTACTATTTCATATGGATCCTTCGTCATCATGAAATTATCTGATATTATAAGCATATTTTCAGCTTCAGGAGATGATAATAGTTTTCTAAATTTTTGCATCTCTTCTTCGGTTAAATCTATAGATAATTTTTTCTTAACAAGCATATCGATTAAGTATTTTTCGATAGCTACGTAATCTTCTTGATTAGGATTTAATTTATACCTTTGTAAGGCTGCTTTAAAATTAATTATATTTTCATATTCAAAACCATATTTAGCTAAATTAGAGTTTAATAGTTCTTCACTTCCTGTATTATATGGAGTTACGATATCTAATTCATCATATATAAGGACTAGTAAACGAACAACTACGACAAAAAAGGAATTATATAAAATTCCCTCGGAATCGTTCTTACTATTTAAGTATTTACTTATACACTCACCTAGTACAGTACTAGCAAAGTAACTTTCCATACTCTCACCTATTATTAAGTATATCACAATTATTCATCAATTGGAACATCAAAAAGTGAACTATTAGATGTTATATAATCACCATATATTCCTGGAACCTTACCATTTATCAATTTCGAGGATACTAAAAAGTCGTAACTAACACTTGTTTTCTTCTCTGTAATAGGCGTTGTAATAAGACCATCGATAGTAATTCTTATATAAGCTTCAACCAAGGCATTATTTAAACCATAATTAGTAACTTTTGTATAAATATTTGTAAGAATGGCATTAATATAATTAATCTTAATACTTAATGTTGGGCCAAAGTTATTTAATAGAGCTATTTTTGAACCTGCTAAAAAAGGAACTTTCAAAATAAAATTATTAGTCTCATTTAACTTAGTTTTAATTATTTTAGTAGCTTTTTCTAAATAAGCATAGGTATTTTTCAAATCATAATCAATATATACTATCTCATCATTAGAATTTTTATTAATTTTTAAAATATCTTCCATATTATTTTCAATAGTCTTTTGGATAGTGTTATTTAAAGCATTATAAATATTCTTTTCAAAATTTTGATTAGCTAAAACTAAAATACTATTATTACTCTTCTTCGCATATATATTTAATAAAAATAAAGTCATTAAAAAAATTAAAAGAATGGTTAATGGATAAAAAACTTTTCTTTTAATTTTCTTTCTTACTTTCATATTAAAATTATATGATTTTATATAAATTGTTTGACTAAAATAACTACTCCTGCAATAAACACTAAAATAAGAACTGCTATAATAATCTTAACAAAAACGCTCGTTGGTTTATTAACATCTTTAAAGTCTTCATATTCTTCGAAATCTTCTTTTTTAAAACTATTAGTTTTAGTAAAGAAACTATTATCAAGTGAAGAAGGAGCGCTTTCTTTAACTGATTTAACTTCTTCAGTTACGGGTTTTACAGAACTAGTAGTATTTTGCATATCTTCAATCATTTTTTCGTTTTTTTCTTGAAGTCCTTCGAGAACAGTAGTATTTTCACTACCCTTTAAATCTTCGAAAATGTCTAATGGGTTTCCTGAAGATTCTTCCTCATCTTCATCAGCTTCTTTTACAGTTACACTTTCTTCAACTTTGATTTTTTCTTTTTTAATATCATTTTCATTTAAAGTAATAGTATCAATTAATTTTTGTAAATCTTCAGATGCACCCGTTTTATCAATAGCATCATCTTTAGGAAGATCTTCTTCATAATCTTCGATATAATCTTTAGGATCAATATTTAAATTATTTAAAATATCAAATTGCGTATCTCTTAGTTTTTTAGATCTATCTTCTTTATAATCTTCGGTTTTTTCGCCTTTAGCCTTATCTAGTATGACATTTATATCATATTCTTTTGTTTCTTCAGCAGGCTTAGGTGCTTCAACCTCTTCTGGAGTTTCTAATTTAATACTTCTACGTCTTGGAACATCATTATAATGGGTATCCAAGATACTCTTTATCTTTTCAACATCTATACTATTTCCTCTGTTATTGCCAATAATGGTAGCATTACTTTTTATCTCAAAATTGTCAAGTTCAGTTTGATTAATTTCTTTATATAATTGATTATTTCTTTGAGTTCTAGAAGGAACAGCATTTTCGTCGTAATATCTATCAGTTCTTGAATCCATTATGATTCACCTCTTATTAAATATAACATAAATAACGAATTCTTAAAAGAATTATTGTTGCTTTTTGGTGGAATTTTGTCTATAATTAGACAAGGAGGATACTTATGAAAAAGTTAGTTGTTAAGGATGATGTTTGTATTGGATGTGGAGCTTGTGTTGCAATTGATGCCCTACATTTTGATTTAAATGAAAATGGTCTTTCTTCTGTTATCAGTAATGAAAATGTCGAAACAGGAGAAGTTATTACTGCTATTAATACTTGCCCTGTTAATGCTATTAAATTAGTTGACGAAAATAATGAAGATGGCCAAAAAGATGGCTGTGCTTGTGATAATTGTGAACATTGTGCTCATCATGAGAATCATGAAGCCTAATTAAAAATTCTTAATTTAATATTTAAAAAGCTTTCCTTTTTGGGAAAGTTTTTATTTGTTATATAATTTTTTCACTTCTTTAATGGTAAGAGGACGATATTCGCCTGATTTAAGATTACCCAAAGTTAAAAAATCATATGATACTCTTGTTAGCTTATCAACATCATAGCCTAACGATTTAAATAGTTTTTTGACAATATGATTACGTCCTTCGATTATTGTAACTAAGATATAAGTAGCATCTTTAGTAAGATCCTTTTTCTTAATTTTAAAATCTACTACCTCTACTCTACGGCCTTCGACAATAGGTCCATCTTTTAATTTTTGAATTGCATCTTTATCAATAATTCCTTTAAGTTTAGCTAGATATCCTTTAGGGACTTCATAAGATGGATGAATAAGCATATTTGTAAGCTCACCATCATTAGTAAGTAAAATAAGCCCTGTTGTATCATAATCAAGTCTTCCAATTGGATATATTCTTTCATCAGTATCGATTAGATCTACCACTGTTTTACGATTTTTTTCATCTTCCGCAGATGATATAACTCCCCGCGGTTTATTAAGCATATAGTATACCTTATTGGTTTGTTTATTAAGCATTTTACCATTTATTTCAATCGTATCATTACTATCAACTTTAGTACCAAGTTTGTTAACAATAACACCATTAACTGATACCTCATTATTTAAAATCAGTTCTTCAGCTTTTCTTCTTGAACAATATCCTGAATTAGCAATGACTTTTTGTAATCTTTCCATAAGGCACCTCATAAGTATTTTATCATACTTTAAAAGAAAATGTTAGCAAGCACAAAAGCCATTATAATACCTGCTAAATCAGCAAGTAAACCTACCGCTAAAGTATATCTAATTTTAGAAACCTTTATGGAGCTATAGTATAAAGCTATAACATATATCGTTGTATCGGTACAGCCTTGTAATATGGAGGCTAATCTACCAGCAAAAGAATCTGGTCCGTAAATAGCAAAAATATTAGTCATAATGGACATTGATGCTGTTCCTGAGATAGGTCTTAAAATAGCCATAGGTAGAATTTGGGCTGGAATATCAATAAGCTTTATGACAGGAGCAAGAATAAAAGATAAAACATCACTGTTTAAAAAAAGATTAACGGCAAAGATCATAGCTAAGATTGCTGGAAAGATATTATAGCAAATCTTAAGACCATCTTTTACCCCTATTAAAAAGGAATCATATATATTTATCTTTTTAGAATTACCATACAAAATAACAAAAAAGACGAATAATGGAATGACAATAATTGATATTAATTTCACTTATGTTTTCTCCTTATTAAATAGTCAATAAAAATAGCAAAGATAAAAGATGTGCCTGTAGCAATAATCGCCGGAACAATGATCTGCGTTGGACTAGCCGAATTATAAGCCATTCTTATTGCAATGATTGTTGTAGGTATGATTGTAACGCCCGCGGTATTAAGTACTAAAAAAGTTATCATTGGTGTTGATGCCGTATCCTTTTTATCATTTATTTTTTGCAGTTCTTCCATCGCCTTTAGACCAAATGGCGTTGCCGCACTACCAAGTCCTAACATATTGGCCGCGATATTCGAAGATATGTATCCTAGGGCTTTATTATCTTTGGGAACTGAAGGGAATAACTTATTTAAAAAAGGTCTTAGCATACTGGCAAACTTAGAAAGCAGTCCTGAATCTTCGGCAATTTTCATAATGCCACTCCATAAAGCTATCGTGGGAAGTAAAGACAATATAAGCTTTAAGGCATCATTACCACTTGTTAAAATAGTATTATTTATAATATCTACTTTTCCCGATATAAAACTATAGATAATTGCAATGACAATTAGAAATGTCCATATAATTGAAACCATAGTAAAGTATATGAAAGCAAAAAAATATAAGACCATTTAAGTCTTACATTATTTAAAATCATCTTCATTTTCTTTAAAAAAATCATAGTATATCTTAACATTAGGTAGATTATACCATTTTTCTTCTTTAACAGGAGTTTCATCAAGATTATAGATCTTAGCATCTCTTAAAGAAAGTAAAAATGGTGAATGCGTTGAAATTATAAACTGACAATTGTAAAATCTTACGGATTCTTCAATAAAAGTTTTAAGTTTAAGTTGATTTTCGGCAGATAAACTATTTTCTGGTTCATCTAAAAGATATATGGCATCTTCTTTTATTTCTCTTTCCCAAAACATTAATGATGACTCCCCATTAGATTGTTCAATAATATTGTTATTAGTAAGTCTTGTTCTTATATATTTCGACATTGTTTGATGTTTAGAATCATAACTATTTTTTAGCTTCTCATAATTAGCAAGATTGCTGTCATATTCACTATATTTATTTTTTAAAAATTCACTTGCTAGTTCTTCTTTACGACGATTTACACCACTGTTAATAGCTCTGATGTCAAGTAAATAATCAAAGACATCATCACTAGTTATATGTTTTATCTCTATTGGCTTATCTAAAGCCATTTCACATTTACAAAAATTTACGTACATATCAAAGTTGGCACCCTTATCCATTTTTTCTTTACGCTCGGCCCCAAGCTTGCTAGAGATAATATTTAGCAAAGTAGTTTTACCACAGCCATTATTACCGGCGAAAATAGTAATGTTATCAAAATTAACATCCTTAAATTCTTTACGAGAAAAGAAACCTATAGGATAACTCGAATTATGAATTCTTCTTTCATCGCCTATACCAAGTTCTTGCTCATCATCGAGAAGCGTAAATTTACGTAAATATATCATAATAACTCCCTATAAAGGTATTATAGCTTATTAAAATATATTTTTAAACCAATTTTTTACTTTATTCCAAAATGAGACTTTGCCTACCTTTACGTAAACTGGCTCACTATGAATTAATTTATCATTTAAATAGATATTGGCACTACCTACATTATCTTTATCTTGATAACTAGTATCACTTTTTAAATAATACTTTATTTTAAAATTTTCTACATCTTCTTTCTTTACAATTTTTGTAAAACTATTTTTTATATATAAAGTATCTTCAATATAGACTGAATCATCTATTATTTTAAAATTATCTTTATCTAAAATATTTAGTTTTAAATAATTATCTTTTATATCTTCATATAAATTTTTATGATCATTCCAATCATTACCATCATTTAAAGTTACAATAACGATATTCTTGCCCTCAATAGTGCCAGTTGTAACTAAAGTCCTACGAGCTTTTTTGGTAAAACCAGTCTTTCCTCCCGTTATATAATCATATCTTAATAATTTATTTTTACTAGTCCAAGAATAGGTTTTAGCACTACTTTTAGTAGTATAATTTTGAGTACCAAATATCTTACGAAAAGTTTTATTTTTCATAGCATATGAGGTTAAAATAGCCATATCATAGGCACTAGACTTATTACCTTCACCTTTATCATTTTCAAGACCATGACTATTGATAAAATAGCTATCATCCATTTTGAGTTCATGAGCTTTATCATTCATCATTTTCGCAAATTCAGGCATTGAACTAGCAATAGTCCTTGCAATCATCGTGGCCGCATCATTACCACTTCTTAGCATCATTCCATAAAGCAGATCTTTTAGAGTTATCTTTTCTCCCACTTCTAGATAAATAGAACTACCCACAGCTTTATAAATGCTATCATCAACAGTTACAAGTTCATCTAAATCACCATTTTCAATGGCAATAATACACGTCATAATTTTGGTAATCGAAGCAATTAATCTTTTTTCATGAATATTTTCTCCCATTATGACATCATTATTATCCATATCCATCACGATATAACTTGACGCCGATATTGCTTTAGCATTTGTAAGGCAAACAAAAAGACTTATTATAAAAATTAATAATTTCTTCATATAATAAGTCTATGCACATTTATTTAAATTAATCATATTTCGCAAATTCATCGCCATAGTAATTATTATTAAACATATCAATCATTTGATAATATCTTGGATGAGCTCGCCATCCTTGATGAGTTGATTGATTACCCGTGATAGCCATCAAAAGATTAGGATATGTCTCATCTAAAGCTTTAATACCACTTGCTCCAAGGCCGGTGTTGTTTATCCATAGTCTTTCTAGCATCGGCAAATCTAAAAGTGGTTCAACATCAGTAACTTTATTAAGATTAGCTAAATTCAAATCGACAAGTTCAGTATTTTCTTTAAGTGGCGATATATCACTTATAGGATTAATAAATAGCTCTAAATAATGAAGATGTTTTAATTTACTAATTGGGGTAATATCACTAATCTTGTTATCCGCAAGGATTAATATTCTTAGATCCGGCAAATAATCTCCTATTACGGAAATATCTGTAATTGCTTGATGTCCTAAGTCTAAAGCTTTAAGTTTAGTACAATACTTTAAAACTTGAATATCTTCACTAGTCATCCGAACATAATCAAAATATTGAATTAAAACTGAAAATGTAATAGCGTCAGTTCTTAAAGACCATCTTCCTAAACTTACTACCCAATTAGTTTCAATATCAGGATAATCTTTTCTAAACTGATCACATTCTTCATTAGTTAATTGTGTATAGCTTAAATCTAATTTCTTTATGTTAGGAAATAAACTAATTAATTTCTTAACATCTTCACTAGTTACTTTAGTTCTTGATAAGTCTAATTCTTCTATTGAATTTTCAAATTTTTTATTATCGACTATTACGGTAAAATCAAACTTAACATCTGGGAACTTTTTCATAAGAGAAATTTCTTCATCCACGGTAAAACTTTGGCCAAGCAAATTAACCTCTTTTAACTTTTTGAAAATTTCCAAAAGACTTGTTAAGTTCTCATCTATTTGACATTTAGTCAAGTCTAAATATGTAACATTATCTCTAATTTTAGTTCCATAAACATCAACAACCAGTTCAATATCAAATTTAATATTAGGATACTTACTTTCTAAATAATCTTTATCGCTTTTCTCTAATTTCAATTCACCAAAATCCACTTCTCTAAGCAAATAAAACTTATCTATTGAATCGGCAATAGATTTAATATCAACTGTATTTAAACTAGCTAAATTAATAACTTTAGAATTACGATAAAAGCTTAAATTTCCTATTTCTATTTTTTGGAGGCCATAGAATATAACTAAACAACAGATGATATTTGTTATTAATAATATAGCTTCAATAACAAAGAATTTCTTTCGCATGTTGGACCTCCTTTTGCTACTAAAAGGATACCATGTTATACGATAAAATTCAATTATCAATCGTGGAAATTATTTAAGGAATATTATCCTTTATCCAATTAATGTTATTCTGGCATAACCATTACCAGAGTGGCCAGTTTCACTCTCACCATTTGGATTTGGCATTTGAGCATTTCCTGCTATTGTTTGACCGTTTTTTAAAAGGGTATTTCCAATATAACCGGAGCCACCGCCACCACCAGCATGGCCTCTAGTAGATTGGCTACCTCCATAATAGCCTCCGCCACCACCAGCTCCACCATATCTTTGATTAACTGCGGTTCCTCCTTGGCCAAAACCTCCACAATTACCACTCGATTCTAAGGCAGCACAATCGCCGGCTCCGTTTTGTGTAGCGCCATTGCCACCATATGTTGGACGGCTGATATCTCGCCCATTTACTCCATTTGTTCCTTGAAGTCCTCCACCAGCTCCGCCAATCGAAGCTAGTCTTTCTGTAATAGCTCCATTTCCGCCACCGCCACCAGCAACGATTAAAAGATCATCTTTCTTATTCGCAAAGGTTGATAGTAAACCATCAGACTTGGCTATATGAGTAGCTCCACCGCCACCATAGGCATATTGTCCTGTACCTAAAGCTCCATCTCCTCCACCATTATAACCGCCTTTATAAAGGCCATTTTCATCTGTTGAACTTCCTTGTCCACCAACAACAACATATAACTTTTCTTTTGCATTTAAAGATATAGTTCCCGAAGAATATCCTCCTTTTCCCTCATCAGCGAAGTCTTCACTAGTTCCTCCTTGAGCACCCCAGACCTCCAAAAGGTAAATACCTGTTTTTGGCACTTCAATTGTTTGAACATTACCACTATAATTAAATGTATGTTGCCATTTTACAAAATACAATGTACATTTGTTAGTTGCTTTGAGGGTTAAAATTATACTATTGTTTTCTACATCCCACGCCAATCCTTCAGGATTTTGTTGACCATTACATATACTTTTTTCTACATTTAAAATATAACCATTTACCCAATCATCTAATGTGCCCTTGACTTCTCCTTCATCAGTTTCATATACATACGAAATTTTAGTTTCATCGGTATTTAACGTTTTTAGCTTTTTATTTGTTTGTGCTCCTTTAATTCCTAATATGCCTATAATAGTTGTTATTATTAAAATAAAAATAATTATAAATAGCTTCTTTTTCATTATATCACCTTTGTAAATTGACAGTTGGTAGTCACTTTTCTATCCTCCATTTTTCCCATTGTCTCAAAAAAAAAAAAAAAAAAAAACAAGATTTTGTCTTTAAAATCTTGTTTTCCTTTGTAAATTTACGTGAAGTGTTACTTCTTGGCTGGTAGTAAATTTTCAAAAAAGTTTTCCGCTTTTTTAAGTTTTATTTTTAAGTAAATAGTATTAACAATATCAGTAATAGAATATACTATCATCATAATACCAATATATAGTGCTAAATAATTTTCACCAATTGGTTTAATAACCATTAAAACACCTACGATAATTGTAATAACAGATATCATAAAGGGAATTAACCACTTTTCGTTATTCTTATTTAATACAATAGCAAGTCTTATTTTAGATAAACCACCAGTTACAAATATAACGCCTAGAACAAATGTTAATATGCTTTCTAAAACATTTCTATTTAAGAAAATAGCAAGCCCTGCGACTAAGGCAAGAACACCATTGGTAGCAAAAGATGATGATAAAATATAATTTGTTCTAAAACTATTAATAATATCAAATACTCCATATATAATAAGGATTACTCCTAAAGTGTTAGATAAAATATTTATAGATTTTTCGGGAATAACTAGAAACGCAATTCCTACCGCTAAACAAATTATGGCGGTTATTATTGATACATTTAAACTTTTTTGAATTTCTTTTAACATATAGACACCTCTCATTTTTATTATAGCATAACTTAATAATTAATTATCTAATAATTTCATAATTGCTGGAAGCATTTGCTTCTTACGACTTATTAATTCAGGAATAAATAATCCTTCATATAAATCATTTAATTCAAAGGCATTTTCTACTAAAGTTTTACTATCATCATTATATAGAACATAACTACCTTGTTTAATAATATCAGTAATGAAGATTAGAACTCCCTCATATAGATTTTCACTCATCTCATTTAGTTTACTAACTATGTCTGGTATTGTATCTTTTATTTCATCAAAGTCCATAGTGGTAATTTGACAAATACCATATTGTTTATTATTAATCATATATGATTTAAAGTCTTGATTAATAAGTTCTGTAACACTTAAGCCTTTTACAGAGCTTGAAGCTTTTAAGAATTCTATACCATACTTATTAATATCCACCTTAGCTATCTTAGCCATTTTTTTAGCAAGCTCGATATCGACTTCTGTAGTTGTTGGTGAAGTAAATAATAAAGTATCAGATATAACCGCTGAAAGTAGTAAACCAGCGATTTCTCTAGGACACTCTACTTTATCTTTTTCAAAACGATCAAATATTATGGTTGCCGTACATCCTACAGGCCTACAAGTGAAATAAATTGGTGTTGTAGTACCTATATTACCAATGTTATGATGATCAAATACTTCGAGAATCTCTGCTTCATCTAAACCTTCAACTGATTGTTCATAGTTATTATGGTCTACTAAAATAACTTTCTTTTTATCATAAGTAGATGAATCAATAAGTTTTAGTACTCCTAAACATTCATTATTCTTATTAACAACGGGATAATTATTATAATTAAGTTTCTTACTTAAATTTAAGAAATCTTGGTAATAACTATTTATATCAATAGTCTTAGGATGAGGAGTTTTATTAATAGTTTTTATATAATTAGCTAAAGATAATTTATTACAAAGCTCAAAACTTGTATAACTACTTGTAATAATATTTACTTTATTTTTAATAGCTTTACTTAATAATTCTTTAGGAAGTACTTTATTACCTGATAAGATAATTAATTCAACATGACTGTCTATGGCATACTCTAGAATCTTATAACGATCTCCTACTACGACAATATCATCTTTCTTTAAAGTATTTTCTTTAATAAACGTTTCACTACTTACAGGACAAGTTTGAATTTGGCCTTTAAATTCATGATCATAATTAGTTATTATCTTAGCATTTAAAGTTTTGATTAAATGTTTAATATTAGTATCTATTAAATCTCTTTTGTCTCCTATTAAGTATTTAGCAAGTTCTTTTAAAGTAATATAACCCGTTAGAATATTACTATCATTAACTAAAGGTACAGCAGTTAAATCTTTTTCACGCATAAAGTTAATAGCATCATTAATACTTTCATTTTCATTAACATAGGCTTTTTTAGAATATTTAACATCTTTGATTTGCACTTTAACATCATTGATATAAGATGGTGCTGGTACGTTAAAATAATCTAAAGCCCATTTAGTTCCACGATTAATAGGGCCAATTACTTTAGGAACACAATGAATTCCTTGAGCCTCTTTTAAATAAGCCAAAGCTATCGCAGAACAAACAGAGTCTGTATCAGGATTTTTATGGCCGAATACATATATTGGTTTCATATTTTCACCCTCTCTTAAATTTTATCATATTAAAAACTTTTTTTAAATCTCTATTTATGACGCGTATAAGTTAATACGACATTATCAGATTTATGTTCTATTTCAACACCCGGAATAAAATGATAATCATAGCCGCCATGCAAAATTAAATTAGTATTAAGCCCCTCTTGCATTTCCTTTTCTGTAAGAGCATCACTGGCCATAGATAGCATATATGGCGGTAAATTTGACATGTTATCTACTAAATTTTTCTTATTATAAGGTATTTTTAACATCCTTTTTAAAGCTGCCGTTCTAAGTTCATAGCCATAGTTAACTTCTACTGTGCCACCCGGATTAAGCATTGCATTAAGTTTGCCTTTTACAAATTCGTCTACTTTTTCTACAGTATCAAGTCCTTCGAGACTTCTAAAGTATTGTAAGATATTATCTAAGATAATAGCATCATACCCTCCCGTATAAAGACTTGGTATATCAATTAAAGAAGCTGTTTGATATGTAATTAGATTAGGATTATTTCTTAGTAATTCTTGAAGAATATAGTAAGATCTCTTGTTATATAAAGATGCAAATTTTCTTAAGAAGCCAATACTTACATCAAATTCAAAACGATAAACACTACTAGCAATTAAATCCACAGAAGAAAAACTATGATATAAATAATCATACACTATCTTGGTATCCCAAGATAAATAGTCTCTAAGCCTTAAATACATCTCGGGAGATAATAAGTTTTTCATAACTTCATAAGGCATCATATTTTGTTGATATGGTAAAGTAAAATACTTAATAAAAGTATCATAATCAAAGTTTATAATACCCGCTTTAACTATTTCGGCATACATCTTTTGTAGGATATTAATATCAAAAAGATCTATTTTCTCAGCACCATTTAATGCCATTTCATAACCTATAGCACCCATACCACCTACTGCTAAAACACTTTTGGCATTGCCTACAATTTTACAAGCAGCCTTAATATTACTAGTCGGAGCAATATACACTGGGCTAACACTTGCAAATGATGGATTAGACATATGATATGGCGTGCAAGCAAGCTTATGAGCTTCTTCAACTATTTGTGTTATTGACATAAAAAAATAACCCCCATTCATGTGAGAGTTATTATACTACTTTATGCCTTTTAATTCAAATAAAATGTCCCTTAATTCCATAGCTCTTTCAAAATCAAAAGCTTTAGCTGCTTCATTCATTTGCTCTTCTAAAGAAGCTATAGCCTCGTCTTTTTCTTTTCTTGTCATTTGTTTCTTAGTTTTCTTATCATCAGTAGCATTTATGGAGATAACTTCTGGAATATCTTTAACTATTGTTTGAGGTATTATATTGTGATCTTTATTAAACTTTTCTTGTATTTCTCTTCTTCTGGCGGTTTCTTTAATGGCTTCATCCATCGAATCACTGATTATATCCGCATACATAATAATATGACCATCTTTATTACGAGCAGCCCTTCCAATAGTTTGAATTAAACTTCTGGTACTTCTTAAGAATCCTTGTTTATCGGCATCTAATATACAGATAAGACTTACTTCGGGAATATCTAAGCCTTCTCTTAAAAGGTTAATACCTACTACAACATCATATACTCCTAAACGAAGATCTCTTATAATTTTAAGTCTTTCTAAAGTTTTAATCTCATTATGTAGATACGCAACTTTAATATTAACACCCTTTAAATAATCGGTAAGTTCTTCACTCATTCTAACCGTTAAAGTGGTTATTAATACTCTTTCATTTCTTTCTACCCTTTTATTTATCTCAGAGATTATATCATCAATTTGGCCTTCACTTTTTCTTACTTCAATCGTTGGATCTAGTAAGCCTGTTGGTCTAATGATTTGCTCGGTATATTTATTACCCGTTAATTCAAGTTCATAATCGCCTGGCGTGGCAGAAATATAAATGGCTTGATTTATCTTATCTCTAAACTCTTCAAATCGAAGTGGTCTATTATCTAAAGCACTAGGAAGTCTAAAACCATAATCAACTAAAGTTTGTTTACGCATTCTATCGCCATTAAACATAGCTCTTACCTGAGGAAGCGTTACATGGGATTCATCTACTACTAAAAGATAATCATCAGGAAAGAAATCCATTAAAGTAGTCGGTGTTTCTCCTGGACCTCTTAAAGCTAAATGCCGAGAGTAGTTTTCAATTCCAGAACAAAAACCTGTTTCCTTAAGCATTTCCATATCATAGTTAGTTCTTTCTTTTAATCTTTGCTCTTCGACAAGCTTCCCTGCTTCATGTAATTCTTTTAGTCTATCCTCAAGCTCGGCTTTAATATTTTCAAGAGCTTTACCCATTTTAATGGGATCAGTCACAAATAGCGATGCGGGCGAAATAATAACGGTTTCTCTTGACTTTAAGACAGTACCTGTTAAAGGATCAAATAAACATATTGATGATACAACATCATCTTCAACTTCGATACGAATGGCTTCGGCTTTTTCATTAATAGGTACTACATCTATTAAGCTTCCCCTTACTCTAAAAGTACCACGGTGGAAATCTAAATCATTACGTTCATAAGTTAAGTCTACTAATTTTAAAATAATATCGTTACGAGAATATTTATCCCCAACACTTATAGCAAACATATTATTTTCATAATCTTCTTTTTCACCAATGTTATAAATACATGATACTGAAGATACAACAATTACATCATCAAAATTAATTAAAGCTGAAGTTGCTTTATGTCTAAGTTCATCTATTTCATCATTTATCGAAGAATCTTTTTCAATATAAGTATCAGAAGATGGCACATATGCTTCCGGTTGGTAATAATCATAATAAGAAACAAAATACTCCACATGATTATTTGGAAATAATTCTTTAAACTCGGCATAAAGTTGGCCTGCTAAAGTTTTGTTGTGAGCTAAAACTAAAGTTGGTTTACCTGTTCTTGCTATAACATTAGCTATCGTAAAGGTTTTACCAGTACCAGTTGCTCCAAGTAAAACTTGATCTTTCTTACCTTCATTTATACCCTTAACAAGTTCATCTATAGCTTCAGGTTGATCGCCCGAAGGTTTAAATTTAGATACTAACTCAAACATGAGGACCTCCTAACTAAACATAATTTCAACAATACATTTTAACATTAATTACTAAACAAAACAAGGAAAGCTATATAAAGTTTCCTTGTTATTATTTTTCCTATTTTATATTTTTTTAAACAATAAAGTCTTATTATAAAAATAATATATATGTAAATACAATTAAAGTTATAAAAAGAGAAATGCTACATAAAATTATACCTGATAAATTAAATCCACTTTTATGTTGCTTTAAACTAATTGTTGCAAACACTAAACCTAATATTGATGGTGTTAAAGAAAATAAAGTAAAACCAATATCAAAGGCTACAACCTCTAACATAGTATAGTCATACCCTAAACTACTTGTTAAATCCAAGTTACCAACAGAAAGTAAGGTTAACAAAGTCCATATTGCAGCTACAATACCTAGAACCATACTCGCAATTCCCAATCCTTGGCCAGAAACTTTTACTTTATTGTTATTATTAACATTCTCTTTATGAATTAATACGCCACAATTTAAACAAACATCAGCATTTTCTTCAACTGGATGTCCACAATTCATACAATATTTTGCCATATACTTACTCCTTCATTTATACGCAAACTATTCAATACTAAATTCTGCAGCTGTATAATATCTAGCTTTTTCAAGTTCATAAAAATCCATAACAATTCGATATTCACCCTTTGGAAGCTCACCATACCATGGCCACCACTCAATATTAAAAAGCAAAGCGTCTCTTGGATCAATTGATTTTAAACTTAGTGCAATCATCATCTCACCATCCATTTTTAATTTATACCACTTATCGTCTTGTTTCTTTTCTATTTTAAAATCATTACCTAAATAATAAGTAATATCACTATTATTAGTTAGAGTTAAACTTAAACCCTTTGCAGTAACGCTTTTTTCATCAATAGTTAATGTAAAAATATCACTAATTTCTTTAATATTTGTTTCGCCATCAAGTGTCCCTGGTACAAATTTTTCTTTTTTAAGTGAGCATCCTGTAATAGTTAAAGTCAAAAGTATTAATAAAATAATCTTTTTCATTTTTCCTCCTAGCTTAATTATAACATATATGTAGGAAGTTAAAAATCTTTATCAATTTTTTATCTGTTTAATTATGAAGAAAAATCTTCTTTTATTGTCATATAGTCAAACTTTTTCTTGCTATAAATTGAATACACTATTACTGACAACATAAGACTAACTATGGGGATTAAAAGTAAATAATCATTAACTTTACAATAAAAGTAATTATCAATTAACGTAACGCTCAAGAAAAACAAACCATCTATAATCAGACATATAATCGAAGTTAAAAATAATATTGATAAATAACACAACCATCTAGGAAGTCCAAGTATAGAGTAAAGCGATATATCTTTTTCAATATGAATTAAATAATTAATATTCATAATTATAATAAAAATAATTACTAAAAAAATTATAATGTAATTTACTAAAAATAATAATGTCATTGATAAATTACCAAAACTTTTATCCGAAGCAGAAAGAATATTACGTTCGATTTCTTCAAAATATTCATCATATTTTTCTATAAAATCATCTATATAATCAACGTTTTTAAAAGTTATAGTAATATACTCTTCATCGCTTATATCACAACTTTCTATAATATCAGTATTATTGTTTATTATTTGTTCAATATCGGTATTTGCTTTAAATAAAACTGTTCTATAAATTTGTTGATTGCTCTGAATATCTTTCTTATTAGCTATATTGTTATAAGTTATATTCATAATAATCGCAAGAAGCAAACCAAGAATAATAATTATTATATTCTTAAATAAATATTTAGTATCTATTAATCCTTTTAAAAAAACTATCATGCTAAAATATCCCTTATTTCTTCTTTCATATAATTTCTTACAATTCTTATAGAAACTATAAAAGTGATAAATAAAGATATAACAACAAATAATGCCATTATTAAATAAGATATCTTAATATCAAATGTTGCAAAATTAACTATTTTTCTAGCAAAATATTGGATGACATACTTAATAGCTAAAACGAAAAAGCTAGAAATTGCATATGAAATTAAAAGCAGTTCGAAAACCCCATAGTATATAATAAACTGGATTGTAGAATAAGAATAGCCCAAGGCTCTATACAATGCAATATTTTTTCTTTTACTTTTAATGTAATTCACTACATAAATATATAAAGTAATAGTTGAGATTATAAAAAAAGCCACTGAAAGTATGTATACAGAGTTAACAATTGAATCCATAAAAAAAATTTCGATGTTGGGTACAGAATAATCTATTTTATTTTCATTTAAAATATTTGTGATTTTTGAGACATTTCTATAATCATCTACAAAAATAGTCATTGCTTTATAATATGCATCATCATAATTATAAGGTTTCCAATCTTCATAAAGCTTTTTTACAAAATCTCTCGAACCATAACAACCATTATAATTATAGTTAAGCGTTGGATCAAATAGCCCAACAATTTTAACTTTGTATGTGTATTCTTTAATTTCATCCTTGGAAATTTTTTGATAATTTTTAATCTCTATTTCTTTATTTAAATATTTTCCCATATCTAATAAATCTTCTACATATTTATCGTCATATGCCCCAAAGGCCAAACGATTTGGGCAAATAATTTCATCTTCATTGCTTATAGAATGCCCTTTAATAACACTGGGAACAAAACTATCTATATTTTGAAAAATTCCTAATGTTAAATTTTTATTTTGTTCAGGCCAATATACAGCTGCATAGTATTCGTTCATATCTTTAATAATGGTCACCACATGTGCTTCATCTTGCAAATTTAGCTTTAATACATCCTCTTTTTGATCTTCGCGTATAATTTGAATCATCTTGACACTATAACTATTATTCATTAAAAAATTAGAAGCCTCATCATAAGTTTTGTATAATGAAAAAGGTATATAAACTAAAACAAATGTTATTGTAACGATTATTATAAATACAATTTTTTTTGCGGTTTTTTTATTACTTATATGAGCTAGTTTTAATAAGTCCTTACTCATATATTACACCATCTTTAATATGATATAACACATCACAATACTCTTTTATTTGCTTATCATGAGTTACTACTATAACACACTTTTCTTTTGATATCTCTTTTAATAATTTAAATATTTCTATCTCGGTTTTAGAATCTAAATTTCCTGTTGGTTCATCCGCAATAACATAGTCAGGATTGTTAATTAAAGCTCTTATAATAGCTACTCTTTGCATTTCGCCCCCAGAAAGTTCAGATGGATAATGATTCATTCTATTTGCTAAATGAAATCTTTCAAATAAATCTTTAGCGTATTCCTTTTTTTCTTTAATTTCCTTTTTATTAATAATACATGGAAGTATAGCATTTTCAAAAGCGGTTAATTTATTATCTAAAAAATAAGATTGAAATACAAAACCAATTTTTTTATTTCTTATTTTTGCTTTTTCTTTTTCTTTTAACTTTGATACATTTTTGCCTTCAAAAATATATATTCCGGTCGTTGGTGAATCTAATAACCCCAAAATACTTATAAGTGTACTTTTTCCTGCTCCTGATTTGCCCATTATAGCATATAATTTTCCTTTATCAAATTCCTTATTAACATTTTTTAATACTTCAATCTCATTAGGTTTTCCAATATTATATTTTTTTGATAGATTTATTAATTTCATTTATTTTCACCTCTTTACCAAAAATTATAATAGCTAAGAATGATTTTAAATTCTTAGCTATTATATAATTTTATTAGCTGTTTGCGCTATCGCTATTATAAACTTTAACTGTTCCTTTCATATAAACGCTATATGATGCTAATTGATATTTATATACTCCTGGAACCAGTTTATAGTAACTTTCACTATCAGTAACATTCTCAACTGGATCATAGAAGCGATAGGTCAATTGAGCTTCATATATTCCTAGGGCACTTCTTTTTCTAGCGACTACATCAAGATAAGAGCCCTCTGTATCTGTTCTAACATAAGTCGGAGTATTAGTAATTTTTTGATAATTTAAGTCCATAGTTCTAGCTTCAGAAATAACACTACTTGCTGCATTTAACGAGTATGTAATATCCAATATAGTAACGGTTAAAGCCTTGGCAGATGCAATCATTAATAATGAACAAGCTAAAATTCCTATACAGCCTAAAATTTTTCTTTTCATATTGCTCCTTTCTAATTTTTATTTATAACGAACTCTTTAATGTTTCCGGATTTCATATATCATTAAAATAGTTGTTATCACAATTAATTGTATAGAAAATTAAATCTTATTATTTTTAAAAAGAGTGTAATTAAAACAAATTCATTTTTTCTTTAAAATTATAGTATTTTCAATTTAAATCGATGACTTAACAATTTAGATAGTAATATCAACACCATTCATACCATCATATTTACTTTTTATACTATCATCGAATTTGATGACACCTCCATACCCTAAATATGAAATTGTATACTTTTTACTTTGGTTTAATGTCGTAATAGATGAAGCATGTTGATAACTACCATATACTTTACCAGTTCCTGAAGCCAAAAAAGTTAATGAAATTTCAAGCCCTGTTCCAGTCCCTAAAAGGAAAGAGCTGCCAAATCCATTAGAAAATTGCTGTTTCTCACTAGAATAAGAAGTTATTAAACTTCCATTTGATATATAAGTTTGTTTAAATGTAAAGGAGCCACTTAATGAAACTCCATCCAATCTGACAGCTATTACATCATAACTTTTAATCGTAGGCACGCCTTTCCAAGTAGCCATCAGAGTAATATAATTACCGTTCTTAATTAATTTTACAGTTTTAGCACTTGAAGAGAAAGATGTCCCACATGGTAATATTTCTGGATATTCTTCAACAATAATTTCATTTATGTTAGATGAAGTTATCATTTTATATTCATCATATGTTATTGTTTGAATATAACTTTTTGAATATATATTAATTAGCTTATTATATTGTTCTCTTTCAAATACTACGCCGTTTTGATTAACGTACCTTTCTCCATTAATAACTTTGGCATTTGCAATAGTCGGCAAAGCAATAAATAATATAAATAAAATAAATAAAAATTTTTTCATTGTCTCTCCTCGCTTTCAAAAAAAGTATATCACTACATTTTGCGTTTATAACTCTACATTTAGTAGAATATTAAAAAAACATTCTATTTTGAGTAGAATGTTTTCTATAAGCTTTTAAATTTCTTTTAAATAAGATATATACATAGCAAAATCTTCTATACTACTGCAACTTTCTAGGTCACAATTTTTCTTTTCTTTAATGTTTAATTCTTTATTTTGAACTAATTCGCCATTTACAAGTTTTTCATAAGATATATTATCTAATCCAACTCGACTAGAAATCTTTTCTATAACATCATCTTTTACAATTGAGATTATAAAATTATTCAACTCAACATCATAGATACAGGTTGTTTTTTCTGCTATTTGCTTTTCTAAATAGCTTTCATAATCTATAAAGTCAATGTCAAGAAGCTTGTCCTTTAAGCTTTCATTCAAAGATGTAGTTCTCTCCTCCAAAATATTGTCTATCTTTCTTGGGAAAATATTATCATTCGTATATTTTTCTTCAAATATAAGATTAACGATTTCCTCTTCATTATCTTCATATATTATTTCTAAATATACTTTATTATTTAATAAATTTTGTAAGTAATATTCTGAATAGCCATTATTTTCTTCAATATAATAATCTTTATTAGCTCCGGCAAAAATATCAATTGTTTTATTATCTTCGTTAATATAATACATCCGAATTTTTTCTACAGATCGCTTGGTTGAAATTTTGTTAAAGTTTAATATACTGATTTTATTAGTAATTAGTAAAGTTGAATTTAACATGCTAATGTTATTATTTTCATAGGCTATTGTATAAACTTTAATAGAATTTCTTATATAGATAATATAAATCGAAATTAAAAAACCTATAATTATTAACAAAATCGAAACTACTAAAAAATTTACTTTTTTTCTATATCTATTATAGTTATTCTTATATACGTTAATAAAATTTTTCCGTATTTTTTCTTTATTATAACTACCTAATTTTTCTCCATAAATTAATTCTTCTACACTAATATTAAAAATGTCAGCGATTTCATTCAAAACATTTGGATTACTTGGAAATGAAATACCTCTTTCCCATTTAGAAATATTTTTATCGCTATAATGAATTAAATCTCCAAGTTCTTTTTGTGTTAAATGTCTATTTTTTCTTAATTCAGACAAAAATTTTCCCCTTTTTTCATCATCTATCACTACGCACCACCTTGCTTATTTCCATATTTATTATAAGTAAATATTCAAAAATTAGCAAATAATAAATAAAATCGCTATTATAGACTATAAATATTATATTATTAATCTATATTACATATATAATTTGGGATAACCTTGACTTTCGATTTGCTCCCATACATAATCGATATCTAATTGATAGGAATTTTTATAATACTTTGAAGTTGAGTCATAAATTCTATCCAAATAGGTAAAATTATAAATCAATGTTACTTCTTCAGTATCAAATGGTTTAATTAACTCTGGCCCCGAAGTTTGAATCTCTTTATCTGCTAAAATATAATTACTAAGAATAAAGTCCGTGAAATTATTTAAATCTTCTGCTACGGCTTTAATAATTATTTCCCTATTTTCTTGCAAAAAATTTGTGTTTTTAGTTTTCAACAAATTATAAACATTTATTAGTTTACTATTTTTTTGTATTTTTTGAGCTATATTATCTTCCATATCTTTATAACCTAATGTGGCTAAATAATCTTTATAGCAATCATTAAAGCCCTTTTTAGTTATAACCTTTTTCTTTATAATATATTTATAAACGCCATTATCTTCGGTATAGTAATACTTTCCTTGACGAACTAGCATATTCTCTCTTAATCCATGAGTGATATTATTGAAGTATGTCATAACTTTAGAAAAATTAGTAAATGCTTCATATAAAAGATTACTATCTTCTATTTCGCTAGATAATAAGGATAATGAAGGAATAAAATCATATTTTGCAAAATCATATATTAAATCATTTTTACCTGTTTTTTCCCCGGGAAGTGATGATTCAACCTGTCTAATATCTGACATTAGAAAATCTAGGGATTTTTCATAACTTAAAGATAAAGCAAGGCTAGAACGTATAAAATCATCATAACTTGCAACCATTTTGTCTTCTTGTTTAATATATCTATATCCTAAAAAAAGTAATAATGCCAAACTTATTATTAATAATATGATTATAATAACCATATTTTTATTTTTTTTCATATAATGTTAACTCCCCTTTATTTATTTCATATACATAGTCACATAAAGTTTTAATATCTTCTTCATAATGACTAGTAATAATAATTGTAGTCCCTTTTTCCTTTAAATCCAAAAGAACCTTTCTAAAATAAAGGACACTTTCTTTATCTAAACCATTAAATGGTTCATCAAGCACTAATACCTTTGGTTTTTCCATTAAAGCTTGAGCGATTTTTAATTTTTGTTTCATTCCCGTAGAATAATTTTTATATTTAGTCTTATTAAATGGATCTAATTTTACAAATTTCATAATATCGTATATGTCTTTATCCTTAATCTTATTTTTTAAAAGTGAAATAAGTTTTAAATTTTTAAATCCCGATTCATATTCGATAAATCCCGTATCAATAAGCACACCGAAATCATCATAAATGGTTAATTTATCATCAATAACTACTTCTCCACTAGTGGGCTTATAAAGTCCAACTATAATTTTAAGCAAAACCGTTTTACCACTACCATTGTAACCAATAATTCCAGTAATTTTTTCTTTATTAAATGAAATATTTATATTATTTAAAACCTCATTATTATTAAACTTTTTTGATAAGTTTTTGGTATATATAATAGCTTTATTCATGATAAATCCCTCCTTAAAAATATTTTTTTGATACTAAAATATAGTAGAAAATACGCCGTTACAAAAAAGGTGATTAATAGCGAGCTTTCAGTGAAAACTGAACTTTCTGGCAAAAATGTACTTTTTATTACTAGTTCTAATACGATGTTTGCAAGAAATATAGAAAATAAAGAAATAGAAATTTTATCAGTATAAACATAAATTAATAAATATAAATTAGGTATTATGAGCGATAACAAAAATTTATATAAAATAGGATATAAATTATTTATACTAAAAGTAAAATCGACTTTATTAAAATAGCACAAGACTAAATAAAAGATAAAATAAAGTGCACATATAATAACAGATATAATGGCGTTTACAATAAACAATTTACGAATAAATTTTTTCTTATTTACTCTAAGAATTGAAGTTGTCGCAGTATCCCCAAAAAAGAAATTACATAATCTTGAAATACTGAACACCAGCAAAGATAAATATACTATTTCAAGTGATATTGCCAATACAAAGTCTAATTCAGAGAAACTCATTGGAAGCATATAAATATAGTAAATATAATTTAAATCGCTTATTTTACTTTGAATCATATTATTTGTTTCTACATATAGAAGTGGATCGACAGTAAAATATAAAAATAAAAATGCCCCAAATATTAGTATTAATAATCCTTTATTTAACAAAAACTTTTTAAAAAATTTCTTCATATATTTCTCTCTATTTTTCTTTTTAATATTATTTTAGCAAGCCCAAAAGTCACTAATAGATAGATTAATCCTATTAACAAAGGTTCATATAAATTCAGTAAATTTGCATCATTAATATAATAGGAAACAAAGTTAAAAATTGAATGAAGATATAAAAACGGAGCTTTTATAGAAAAAATAGATGAAATAGCAAAGAATAATATTATAAAAGTATATGACATTGCTTTATTTCTAAATAGTGAGCTAACAATAATACTAATAAAGCCTAGTGAAATACCAAAGATAAAGCTTACGCATAGATCAATTAAAATAAGTAAATATGGCTGAATATTATAGCTAGTATATAAAAAGGCTGGCGATAAAAAGGAGGCTTCAGCAATAAAATGTACTGAAGAAACAGAGTTAGGAAAAAAGATTGATAATTCTAAAAAGAATAATATTTTAGGTATGATAATCAAAAGGCCCGTATACAATGCATATACAAAAAGCGTATTATTAATAAACTTATTTTTACCAATTCGATTTATATGATTAACCATATTTTTATTATAAATATCACTATATATATTTTTTAATATCATTAAAAATAGTAGCATTGGGGATATGAACATAAAGAAAGTAAAAATAGCCGAAGAAAAACAAGCAACATATATGAAAACCGCTGAATAAATATTTACTACATCACTTTCAATAAATAAGTATGGTGTATTATTAAATATCAAATTATTTATATTACCATTCAAATAGTTATTTGTATAATAATCTAGATAATTAGCCATATAATTAATCCCTCTATAAAATAATTCACTTTTAATGGAAATAAAAATAAGGTTATATATGATTAAGGCAAATAGAATATAAATTAAAGTACTTTTATTAGATAATTTTGTTTTTATTAATCTTAATTTCATAAAACACATCCTTTCCTTTAAGATAGGTATATCATTTAACCCAAAAAAAGAAAAGAACTTGTCAGTTTCTATTCTAAAATAGTATTAATAACTTTCCAAAATTCTTTATTTCTATTAAAAGATAAAACACAATCTTCAATTGTACAACTCATAACATTGTTGGATGTAGTATAATTTTCTAAAGGATTTATATAAGAAGCATATGCAATATTTCCAAACCCAAATTCTAAAGACCATATAGCAACTATTTCTTCATCTTCAAATTTTGTTAAAGTAAGCAAATCAGCAAACTCCATATAATGTACAAGATAATCTCCAAGTTTATCATCTTTAAATTCATAAACATAAGCATCATCTTGCACTCTAAATTTCTCTTTTATTTTTTGTATCATATCATCGTATTCAGGCTTAGGAGTTAACGGTTCATTAATTTCATCACTAGCGGCTTTAGGCTTTTTCTTAAAAATTAACATATCATTTGTATAGTCTTTTCTAAAAGATAATTTAATAGTTTCTACTTCACCATTTATAGTTAAATCTAAATACATATTTGTTAAATTATCTATGATATTTTCTGTATCAAAATAATTATCAGAGCCTTTAAAATCGACAATAAACAAATAGTTATCATCTTGCTTAGCAATAGTCGTTTTTTTATTATCAATTAAATAATAAAGATCTATCGTATCTATTTTTTCTTGTGATTTACTAATAATATTACTTATAGATAAATAAATTTTATCACTAGTTATAACAAAAATACCATCATCTACTTGAATGTTATCACTTTCCCCATATATAGTAAAAATTTGAATCGACCGATAAGAGTTAATAAAAAAGTAAATTAAAAATATAACTAAAAATGTCAATAAAGCAATTATTAAAAATTTCAATGTTTTTTTCGATTTTCTATATTTTGTATACATCTGAATAGTTACATTATCAGTTAAATCAGTATCTTTATTTTTGGTAAATCTTTCTCCGGAAAGGATTTCATCTATTGAAACTTTAAATATATCTTTAAGTACTAGTAAAGAATTGGGATCAGGTAAAGTTATTCCCCTTTCCCATTTGCTTACCGCTTGACGACTTACACACACTTTTTCTGCCAGAGTTTCTTGTGACCAACCTTTTTCATTTCTTAGTTTTAAAATAAATGATCCTATTTTGTCATAATCCATATAATAGCCTCTCAAAACAACCCATAAATTAAGCATATTCTATCATTTATGGCTTATTTTGTAAATTTGTATCTTTTACCAGAAAATAAATAAGTTATTCAAGTGCAAATTCTACGGCAAAGTACTTTTTATCTTCTTCATTGGAAGTTAAATAAGTAGATTTGATTAATCTATATGTACCTTTTTTTAATGAACCATACATACATTCCCAGTTTTGATTTAGTTCTAAATAGCCTTCAGCATCAACATAATATAATCGTGGTTTAACAGGGCACTCATTTCCCGTTTCCTCTAAAGTTTCCCAATCATTATCTTTCTTCATTTCTAAGCTAAATTCATCGGAATAGGCATAAGTCCTCTCACCATTTGTATCATTGATAATTATAGTAGCACCATCTTTATTTAAAGTACCATCTTTAATTTTCATTGTGATACCTTTAATTTCTTCTACATAATGTACTTTTGGTTTAACCTTTTGTGAAGAACAACCGGTGATAAATAAAACCATTATTGCTATCCAAAAATATTTTTTCATACACTATGCTTCCTTTACGCTAAATTCTGCAGCTGTATAATAACTTATATCCGATTTTTCATATTCATAAAAATCTATAATAATTCGATATTCGCCACTTGGAAGCTCACCATACCAAGTCCTCCATTTAGCATGAAAAGGCTGAGCTTCTCCTGGATCAACAGGTTGCAAATTTGCCATAACTCCCATTGGACGTTCCATTTTGAGCTTATACCATTTATCATCTTGTTTTTTCTCTATTCTATAATCACCATATAAATAATAAGTAATATCACTATTATTAGTAAGTGTAGATTCTAAGCTCTCGGATGTAATGCTTTCTTCATCAATAGTTAATGTAAGAATATTACTGATTTCTTTAATATCTGTTTCGCCATCAAGTGTGCCTGGTACAAACTCTTCCTTTTTAGGTCCGCATCCTGTAATAGTTAAAGTTAAAAGAATTAATAGAATAATCTTTTTCATTTTTCCTCCTACAATATAACTTAATTATAACATATAGAAATTTAAAAAACAGTTATTAATCTATTATACATTGATATCTTAATTGATAATATTTGATAGCTTCATAAATTATCAAAACTATTAGCACAGGAATGACCGCCACAGTGATTGATTGATAATTGAAAGATAATAAGTTTATAGAATAATTAAATATTTTTGAAACAATCAAATTACCAATATTTAACAACGCATTATATATAAACATCAACAGTAATATGCTTCCTGCAGTTAGTATATCATTTATTAAATTTGTTACTTTTAAAATATCTCTACTTTCCAAACCTAATAATAGTAATATTTTGATATTACCTTTCTGTTTTTTATAAATAAAATCAAAAACTATAAATGATACGGTAAACGATATAATAATTGCTAGGAATTTTAATAAGGTTAATGTACCATTAGTATTATTTAAAATTGTATCAATATCTCCTATATCTTCACTGTATTTAGTATATACTTTTATTTTATTGTCATTTAGATTTAATACTTTACCAATAATATCATTAGGCAAATCTTCATAGTCTAAATATCTTATAAATTCATGAGATATATTAAGATTTACAAGTACGTCTTTATTTAAAATATTTACATTAGATATACCAATAATTTTAAACTTTTTGGCAAAACTTGTAATACCATATAAATGGTATATATCATTAAAATTTATCGTGACGTCTAAATCAATAAGATTTTCTATGTTTTTAATTCCTTTTTCCGTCATTATTTCATTTGCCAATTCCCGTGAGATGATAATATCATCTATTCCGTGCATTGAAGTTTCCATAAATGTAAATGGTTTGCCATTATATTCCATATTAATAGTATTTAAATTATGACCATTAATAGGAAATGCTGATTCTTCAAAAAAATTATCAGACACATAAAATTTATATAAATATTCAAGCATAAGTTTTATGTCATTATTTGATATAAAGCTCTTATTTTTAATATCAGTATCCACTAAATATATACCGCATACTTCAAAATAAAATGATCCAAAATCAATTTTTTTTCCTATTAAATCACTATAATTAATAGAATCAAGATTGGAATTTGTAGTATATTTTAATCCTAAACGTAAAATATAATCAGCAAAAAAATTAGAAATCATAATTTCATTAGATTTAGTAGGATACTTTCCAACGTAAGAAAAGCTTGGAACTTGCATACTAAATAAATTATTTGCAAATTCACTTTTACTATATAATTTATAATAATCAGTTATATCTGATGTATTTTCAAAATCAAAGAAAAAATTATCACCATCGACAATCAAATTACTTTCATGGCTATGGTTTTGATATTTTAAAGGTATAACAGCATTTATTTTGCCTAAATCTTCATAATTAAACTGTTCAGTATATGGAATATCTCCTTTTTCTTTATAAAGTCTAATTTTATAATTTTGTTCACTTAATAGAAGATCTATATGTATTTTTTTAGTATCAACTTTAGATATTGTATCGCATGTACAGATAAAAAGCATTATTAAAGAAAAAAATAATATCATTGCTAATTGCAATTTTAAAGGCAAATAAAATATTTTAAGATAATCTTTAAATTTTAGTGAACATTTAAAGATATTATTTTGTTTGCTCTCGGTATTTATAGAATCATTAAAATTATATTCTTTTTCTAGTCTTCCATTTTCAATCGAAATTATCTCATCAGCAAATATTTGACTATTTTCAAAATCATGAGTTGCGACAATTACTAAATGATCTCTACTTATCTTTTTTAAAGACTCCCAAACATATCGAGCATTATTTTTATCTAAATTTTCTGTAGGTTCATCTGCAAGTATAATTTTAGGATTTTTAATTATTGCTCTTATTAAAGCAACTCTAGCCTTTTCTCCTCCGGATAATGTGCTTATAGTCTTTTTCTTAATATTTTCAATTCCATATTCTTCAAGCATTTGATCTATTTTTTTATCACCCGATTTGCCCTGAAGTTTGAAAACAATATCTATGTTTTCATATACGGATAAATGTTCAAATAAATTATATTCTTGAGAAATTATGCCAATGTCAATATTACGCATAATTTCTTGCTCTGAAAAAGAAATATTATTTAAATCATTACAATTTATGACAATACTACCCTGTGTAGGTTTATCAACTCCTGATAACAAATTAATTAAAGTGGTTTTCCCACTTCCACTTTCACCGGACAAAATAAATAAACCTTTATCCGGAAAAGATAAATTAATATTTTCTAAAGCTTGTATATTTCCATTTTTTGTTTTGTATATTTTATTAATATTTTTTAATTCAATCATGATTTCTTCCTCAATATATCTAAAGGGTTTAATTTAGCAATACTTTTAATAGGTAATATAGCAGTTGTTATAAATATAACAAAATATGTTACTATTAAAATAGGTATACTATACCAATTTAGAAATATAAAAATACTATTTATCCCTGTATATCTAGCTAAATATCTATTAACGAAATTTAATACAATTCTAAAAGAAAATATAGACAATAGTAATGGAATAATTGTAATAGCTATAAAATTTAGAATATAAAGTTTAGATAAAAATTTATAATCATATCCGAGCATTTTTAAAATACTTATTTTCTTTTTTTCTAAACCTATAATAAATAATGCTACTAAGAAGGTAAACAATCCCCATATTGCAACCATTCCAACAAAAATAATTATTGCAATATGAGTAATAGATTCAAATGTTGGATATAATGCATTAAAATCTTCTGTATAATTTGTGTTGAGGCTAAAATTTTTATCTTCATCATAATTATTTATTAAATGTTCTATTTTTTCAGCATCGTTTTCATAAATAAGTACTCTATCAGCATAATAATTTCTCTCCAAATAATTTTGTAAAACATTCCGGGAAATGTAAAAAAAGCCATTTGAATTATCATCATTTTCTACATATCCTACAACTTCCAAAGGAAAGACCGCAGTATTTTTAGAATCATATTTTTCTTTTATAATGATATTTATTTTGGAATTAAATATATTATTTTCTTTCATATATTTCATAGCAAATTCAACTTCTTTTAAATCAGTTTGCTCATTTAAACTTTTTTCAAAATCATTATTTGTTAAATAATTTAATATTTTTTTATTTACGACCACTTCATTATCATTTAGTAAATACTCTTCCCTAGTAGGAATTAATGGTGAACTAATAAAGTTAAGAAGCTTATTTTCGTTAAAGGTTTCTAAATAGTATTCAAATTTATCATCATCAGAGCGATATCTTTCAAAGCTACTAATATAATCTATAATTTTATTGCTACTATATATAATTTTTGAATCTTCACTTATACTTGTTAATTCAGAATCATAAATTGGCATATAAGTATTATTTTTAATTTCGTATTTAATTTCTTTATTTTTAAATTTTTCTAAATCATAAGGCAAATAATATATTCCCGTTATTTTAAAAGTATAGTCTCCTGCATTAATTAAGTTGTCAATGATATCTTCAAATGTTTTAGGATTAAATTCACTGCCATCATCATAAACTATGCCGTAATGAATTATAGTTTCAGCCATAAAATTAGATATCATTATTTCATTAGAATTTTTAGGAAAAGATCCTATATATTTTAAATTAAAACTTTGTTCATCAATTACTGTAAGGGAATCAATGCGCTGATAATATCCTCCATTTACTATATCATAGCTTTTAGAAATTGGAGGTATGGACTTATATATATTGCCATAAGCGAATTGTACAAATCCAGAGTTTATATTATTTATAATATAATTAATATTATACTTAACTTTTTGATTGTTTAAATAATTCTCTAATTCTACAATTTCCTCCTCAGTAAAAAAATCAGAAACGGAATATAATTGGTTTTGCTTTGATAAAGACATATAAGTATCTTTATAGTTCTTAGCAACTGCTATAGCTTCACTTTTTGATAAATTATTTTTGGTCAAATTAATAGAAAATAAAGTTATTTCTACTAAAAAAAATATTATTACGCTTATAATAATGTTTTTAAAATTAAAGCTTGAAAATAATAACTTACTAGTTTTAAATATATTTAAATTCAATGTTTCTAAGGGCATATTTTCATAAGACGAATTATAGTTATTATGTAACATAGTTATTTCGATATTGCTATTCTTTATTGCTAAAATGCCATCTGAATATTCCATAGCCATAGCTTCATCATGCGTAGATACTATAACAAGAGCATTTTTACTCAAATTTTTCAAAATTTGCCAAACATTATCACTATTATTTTCATCAAGATTTCCAGTTGGCTCATCTGCAAGGATAATTGGTGAGTTATTGATTAAAGCTCTAGCTATAGCAACTCTTTTCTTTTGGCCACCTGATAAATATTTAGCCTTTCTTTTCTTAATGGAACTTATTCCTAATTTATCAAGGATTAAATGTAATTTATTCGAATTTAATTTTTTGCCATTATAATTTAATAAAATATTATTAGCAACACTTATATTTTCTATTAAATTACTGCTTTGAAAAACAAAGCCTACCATTTTTTTTCGATAGTGCGCAAGTTCTATATCAGTTAGATTTCCTAAATTTTTTCCAAAACTAATGACTTCACCTGAAGTTGGCTTATCAATACCACCAATCATATTAAGGAGAGTTGTTTTTCCACTACCACTTCTTCCAAGTATTGTAAATAATCCTTTGTCAGGTAATGAAAAATTCACGTTAGTAAAAATAATATTATTTTCATCATATTTTTTGAATAAATTTTTAACTTCTAACATATATGCTCCTATATAATAGCAATATTTTTATAATCATATTTTGCTATTGGTGTAATAATCCCCAAAAATGCCATGACCATAATTAATAATAAATTTTTCATTCTTACCGACATTTCAACAATAAGTGTACATTAAATATATATTTAGAAAAAGAGCAAATCAGGCTCTAATCTAATGTTTTATTAGAACCTGATTTGCTCATTACATTAATTCATACAAATAATTCCAAAAATATTGTATTTTTTCATCAGCTTTATCACATTTTTGAATTGTACATGATACACTATCATTTTCATATGTAAAGCTGTACAAAATATTATTACCATCATAAGCGTTATATACTAGGGATTTTCCGAATATATAGAATGTCCAATCTTCTATAATCTTTTTGTCTTTTGTTATTATTAAGCTAATTTCTCCTGTTTTTGGAATATAATAAGAGGATATATACTCACCTTGAATTTCTTTTTCATATTTATATATATTATTTTCTGTTTTATATATCTTCTGGATATTATTTATTATTGGAGTTAAATCACTAGGAATATTTTTCTCTTTTTTATTTTCTTGCATTATTATTTCATTTGCTTTATTAAAAATTAAGTTATTATTAATATAATCTTGAGTAAAATATAATTTTATTATTTCTGTTTTTCCACTTTCATATTCAATTAATAAGTAAATATTGTCCTCTATATCTTTAAAATAATTTGTTTTGAAATATTCGTTCTCTCCATATTTTTGACTAATAATTAAATTGGTATTATCGGTGCTTATAATTAAATTATTTATCTTTTTGTAATAAAGAGTAATTTGTTTTATTTTTTCATTATTGCTAGTGTTTATTTGATTAATGCTAAAATAAATTTTACCTTTAGTAAATATATAAATTCCATTATCAATATAAGCATATTTTCCGTCACCAGTTATTGTATAAATTTTTATAGATTTATACGAATTAAAGAAATAATATATACCAAATAATGAAGTTATAATAAGTATTGTGGTTATCAAAACTATTATTATTTTCTTTCTCTTATTGGTAACATTATATAAATTAGCAGATACTTCATTTATTTTTTCTTCATTTTGCTTACTTAATTTTTCACCATAAAGAATTTCATTTACAGATACATCAAATAAAGTACTTAATTTTAGTAGCATTTCATGGCTTGGAAGAGTTACTCCTCGTTCCCATTTACTAATAGAAACCCTTTCAATTCCTAAAAGATTCCCAAGTTTTTCTTGTGATAAATTTCTACCTTTTCTTAATTCGCAAATAAATTTTCCTATCTTATTTGAATTAATCAAAAATGCACACCTCGATTTCCCAATGTTTCCATCAAATATTAAACTATAATATCATAACTAGGTCAAATTATTAATTAATTACTATCAATTCATTAATATTTTTTCAATTTTGAAGCCACTTTCATTGCTAGTTTTATCAGCATATTTTTTGGCTTAACAAAAAAAGCCGTCATAATATGACAGCTTTTAATCTTTAGAACTTGTACTTACAGTTAAGTTACTAACATCTTGGTTTGCATCAGCCAAATAGATAATATCATCTTCAAAATCATTACTCATATCTTTTAGCTTATAATATATTTCTTGTCTTACAGCAGTACTATTAGGAAGACCAACAGCAGCTTGAATACTCCTACTGCACCAATAGTCACCTAAGCATTTCTCTTCAGTTGTATTTTTTAATAGTCTATCTAGTTCAGAATCAGTATAATCCTTATCTTTTATTAATGCATCATAGAATGCTTGAACATAATGTTTGACATTAATTTCTGGATTTATATGAGACAAATTATCAGCAACATATTGGAATCTATCTTTCTTATAAGTATTAAAATCAGAGTATTTATTATCAGTTATCTTTTGTAAAGCCATTTGATCTGATTTGAAGTTAACATTTTGCGTTCCTTCAGCAGGATTAGTAAGATTTTTATAAATAGGTCTTATTTCATAGTCTTTATTACTTGCATATGCTACAAAACCTTTTTCATAACCTGCGATACCCATCATTTCATAACTTATCCATTTTAATGCATATGAATCTGGTCTACCATCTGGATTGTTTGGTTGATACCAATGGACTACATTAATACCTTCACCACCATATGAGTTATTACCACGAGATGCATATTTATAAACACCTGGATAAAGCATTATTTGATTTTCTACTAAATCATTAATTGTCTTAAGTTCAATATCTTCAAGAGAATTTAGACTTGTATAACCAGTGGTTTCACGAGCACGGAATCTAGCATAATCATCTTCTTTGTATGTAACTCCCGTTAGTTTACCATCAGATTTGCCACCTTCTCTGGCAAATTGTTTATCTTCATTTGGATAAGATACTTGAACGGCTAAAGCTTTTTGATACTCTTTTGGAAGTTGTAAGAAGGCTTGAGCTTCAATATAATCCATAATATAAATAGTATCAAACATTTTACTATAGAAGTCTTGAATCTTTTCTGGCGAATTAATTCTCTCTGGTGTTAAGTTTGAAGCTACTTTAGCATCTTTATTGTAATTAACAGTTAAGTTCATTACGATACCATTGATGCCAAATTCTTGCATTAAGAAGGCATCAGCATAGTCTTCGCCACCAGCATCAAATCTTCTACCATAGTTTTCTAAGAATAGTCGAGAATCAAGATAATGGGCTGTTTCATGTGACCAAGTCATAAATGTTGGGTGGCCATTATCCACAGTACCATCTGTAGTTATATCAGTATCCATAAATCCAGCAACATTCCATTCAATTCTATCGCCCCAGTTTCCCGCATTAACACCATAAGTCGCAGGCCATAGAGCTACAACTTCATCAAAGTTCTTATGGAAAAGTTCAGTAGTCGTATATGGCGTATTATAAACAGAAACACCATTTTCATTTTTAGTATATCGTTTATCAAGTTGGAATAAATGAATGTCGTTAAATAATTTAGGATTTTGTAATAAGTCATAAGCTGTATTGTAATATGATTGAATACGGTCTACATAAGCTTGCATCTTAGCATTAAATGTAGCAAGCTCAGCTGCATCTTTAGGATTTGCCATATAAGTTCTTTGCGAACCAATTGTAAATTGGGCAGGAGCAGAAATAATATATGCTGCGGTATCAGGTAAAGTTAAGATTGGAAGTACAAAATTATGTACTTTATAACTTCCACCCTTATAGTTAGCATCTTCAGTACTTAAATGATCCCATAAAGTATATTGAATATCATCTTCATGACCCTCGATAGGTATTTCTCTTAAGATGCCTTTAAATTGACTAGCAGCCCATTCATCCATATTATGATTACTTAACTTAGTAACAACATAATCTAAGAAACTAGATACATTATTTAGATCTGTATATGGACTTAAAAGGTTGTTATAAGTATTATTAGTAATATTAGTATTAAAGTATGCTCCACTTGGATCACTAAAGAATAATTCAGTTATCTTATCTGATGTTAAATTAGCATCAAAGCCTTGCATGTTAAACATTACAAAGTCATATATTTTCATGCCATCAACATCTAAATTATAGAATCTACGGAAATAATTGTAAGTATATAAAGCTTTTTCAATCTTTTTATCTTTCTTAACTTCTCTTTCAATATAATCGTTAATAGCATCATCATTATTAGTATTAGTAAAGTTACTATTAGATAAATATTTTAAGACAAATTCCGTTAATTCAAATCTTGTATTATCATTATAGAAATCACGATATATTCTTGAATCTTCATTAGTAGTTAATATATCTAAGTTATTAGTATAATTAAGTCCTTTTAAGTAATTAGTTAAATTATTAACAACCGCAGAATCAGCATTTATAACATAATGGTTATAGTTATAATCAATATTTAAGCCTGATATTTTATATGTAGCAACCATATCATAGTTCTTTTCATATAAAACGTTATACTCAGTCTTAAGACCATTTTTAAATATTATCTTTAGTT
This sequence comes from uncultured Bacilli bacterium, assembly GCA_947586825.1. GTDB lineage: Bacteria > Bacillota_I > Bacilli_A > RF39 > UBA660 > UBA6448. Next base: position 37,876 of record CANPXU010000002.1, read on the forward strand.
TACTAATCTTTTTAGGATTATCAGTTGTCAAATAAGTTACTAACTTACCTTCAGCATCAACTGGTACGATATGTAATATTTCATGATTAAGTAAATTACTATCATTAATTGTATTACCCATTTCTACAACTTTATCATTGTCATAGAAAGGTGCTAATTTCATTACATTCTTATAGGCAATTTCTTTATCTTTACTATAGTTATTTATGCTTTCAAGTTCTGTTTTATTTTCCGAAATAAATGTTGGTAAATTGTCTAAAGATATATCTTTAAATTCCCATACTTTATTGCTAAAGTTTGCTTTATCAATAAATAGTTCTTCATTAATATCATTTGCAGAAATAACAGTTACTCCAGTATCATTTAATGTGCTAGTCGTATAAATGTAATTATTTTCAACTGTTGCAGCCCCACCAGCAAAAACATTTATAGAGCCATTTACAATAGCAACATTATTTTTAAATGTAGAACCACTACCACTATAGCGGTTTGCAAAGCCTGCAGGAGTACTATATTGGCCAGATAATGTTACTTTAACATAACTATTTGTTACAGTAGTTGCTTTAGCATTGCCTATAAAACCACTTGTATAGTTCCAGCCACCATTAATTGTACCTTCAGCATAACAGTTTGTTATCTCTGTATTATTTTGGGTAACACCAATGAATGTACCTGTTTGTTGAGTTAACCAATTAAGATTATAAACTAAATGAATGACACGGCTTGAATCTATTTTTGTATTATCAGCAGTACCAATTAATCCACCATTTGTACTTGCAGTATCCTTTTGACTCTTTACAACTTTATCTACTAAAACATTAGTGATTTTAGCATTATATGTTTCGTTTGCAAGAGCACCTTTACCATTATCATCAAGGGTAACATCATTAATATATAAGTTTTTAACTTCACCATCTTTAATCTTATTAAATAATGGTTTAGATAAATTCTTTATTGTATGACCATTACCATTTAAAGTACCCTTATATTCATTAGTTACATACGTATTTCCATCAGTAGTAATACTACTTGCATCATAGTTACGATCTAAAACGACATCTTCGCCATTTTCTAATTTGTTAAGTAAAACCCTAAAGGCATTGGCAGGATGGAATTCATTAACGGCTTTACCATCTTCGATTTTACCAAAGGTAATTCTTAACTTTTGCGTTTTATCTTTTGAAGCATGAGCATAATCAAGTTCTAGAACTAACATACCATTTTCATTACTTATATTAGTAATTCTAGCTCTAGTAGTAGGAAGATTATCCATGGCTATTTCAACAAAATAATTAGCTTTATTATTTTCAATATCACTAACATTAACTTCATCTTGTAAAGTTATCTTTTCTTCGCCATCAATCTTTTCTACTTTATATAAGTTAATATCAGATATATTCTTAAATTCGATAGTATTATCTTCAAAAGAGATTAGTTCCTCTAAAAGAAGAGCTTCTTTTTGATAGTTAGTACTGAAAGCTTTTTTATCAATATCTCTATCATAAGAACTTATTACTTCAACATAATATCTCTTACTTTCAGTTTTGTTAAATGTTATGGTATCTTCATACTTACCATTATATAAAGCATTTCCCATATCATCAGTGATTTTAACTTTAGCTTTACCTACGATAGAACCATCAGGATCTTTTATCGCAAAAGTTACTTTTACTTTGGTATCTAAATCCTCGAATTTATAATCACTAACTATAATAACATCTTTTAAAACTTCAGGCTTAAATGTATAAGCATTTTTTAAGCTTACCTTTTTACCATTTGTTAAGATAATATCCGTAATAGTTATGCTCTTTTCACCTGAACTATGATAGCCATCAAGAATAAGCTCATAAACATCATTAGTATTAGTTACTGAATACTCTTTGCCAGAAATAATGACTTTGCTTACACCGGCATTTAGTTTTTCATCAAGACCAGTTACTTTAAAGTTTAACTTAATCTTTTCATTTTTTTCAAAATAATTGTTATTATTTTTACTTATAGCTAACCCTTCATCTAATGTGATAGATTCATAAGTATCACTACTATATAGACCATATTGAACCTTTAAAAGTTCATCATTAGTCTTTTCGTTTTTATCCTCTGTTTGTTCATTTAACTTATCAGTATCAAGATCATAACTACCAGTGAATTTAACCTCTAAATCTTTATCTTTAGTAAGGTTATCAAAAACAATCTCATTATGACCTACGCTTATGTCTTTAGATACACCATCAACAGTTAATTTACCATCTTTAAATTCATCTTTTTGAGCATTACTATCAAGTACAACATCAAAATTAAATGTTGCTTTACCTTCATTATAATCATCGGTAATAACTAAATTATCTATTTTAGGTTTATCTTTTAAAACATCTATAGTAACTTTCTCTTCTTTTACTGAGAAGTAGTTAGTACTATACATCTTATAATAACCATTAACAGTAAGTTGGACTCTATTAGCTTTAATATCTAGTATTCCTGATTCATTAGGAACCGTTAAATAAATCTTAGCTTTATAAATATTGCCTTCATGGCTAATTGCACTAGCAGAATAGTTAAGACCATTAATAGTTATACTAGATACTTGTGAATAACTAGCTTTATATGATTGTTTAGCATAAGCATCAATACTATCACCAACATAGATTTCAAAGGCTATTTGATAATCTTTTTGGTTTTTAACAGGATAGAAATTATTGTTAACACCATTGCTATTATTAGTTATATACATTTTAGCAATGTAGATATCTTTTTGTGTTAATATACTTTCTTCTTTTAGACATTCATTAGTATAAGTATATTTATCAGATAAATCATAATCTGCTAAAACACGAACTGTATAGAACCCATCAACACTTTTTTCGTAAGACAAAGTAGTCGTAATATTACCATTTAATTCATCTTTAGGTATCTCTTTACTATCTACTATCTTACCTGTTGAATCAACTATTACTACAGTTAATTTTTTAGTAGCTTTATTATCATCTTTATACGCAAATGATACATTTATATTCTTATTACTATTATCATCAGTAACTTTAAGATTATTAACAGATGGAGCCTCTTTTAAAACAGTATAAGTTAACTTCTTAGCTTTATAATCAGTATCATTATAGAATGTTTTTAAACTATCAAGACCAACTTCATTTAAGGTAACTGTATGCTTACCTGGCTTTATATCAGCATCAGATAGAATAACTTCATAATTATTACCATCTATCTTAGAGATATTGTAAGATTTAGCATCATTATCAACACTTAAGTTAGCATTAGATATAGTCGCATTTCGACTATTAGAACTTGTAAAGGAAACAACCGGCTTTTCCCCAGGCTTTAAGGCATCAGTAATAGCAACATTATCAAGATTAAAATTATAGTCTCCTCCTAAAGTAAAGTTTTGATCAAAAAGAGGGACATTTTGATAGAAATTAACACCATCATTAGAGTTACTATCTAAATCATAGTTACCAATAATCTCAGCACTATAAGTTTTTCCTTCTTTTCCAGCAAAATTTATCGTAGTTTTATTAGAATTAACTTCGGCACTTGCTATAACACTTTCGCCTTCATATATTCTAACAGTACCTTCAATAAAGGCTTTATCTTCATCCACTACTTCAAAGCTTAATGATTTATTTTCATCATCTAAATTGAATCGATTAATATATGGGATATCTTTTAAAACTTCTTTAGTTATTCTTAATTTAGTATTTATCTCTTTACCATTATCAAATATAACTTCTGATATTACAAAAGTTTGAGAACCTGCTTTATCAGAATTTACTTTAACTGAATAAATACCATTATTTAGGGTAACATCATAGTATTCATCACCAATTTTAACTTTTGTAATTTTAACTCCCGGAGTATTTATATCAGCTGTAAATTCTAAAGTGATTTCTCCTTTTTGAGCATAGTTATTTGCAGATGACTTATGTTCTTTTAAAGTTACCTTGGTATTATTAGTAGTTTCTTCAGTTACATGACCAGCATCATTGACATCTACTTTTCCATCGTTATTAGTATCATAATCACTAGTATAATGGTTATTATTTGAAGATGTATTTCCTATAGTACCATTATTGCCTAAATTTTGATTGCCTTCATTACCTTCATTATCCTCATCGTCTTTAACGCCTTCGATATCAATTAAATATCTAATGATTTCTTCGGCATCTTCATAGTCTTTGATACCATCATTATTAACATCTTTTTTATCGTTATTATGGAATATTAATACTCCACCACCAATTATAAGAAGAACTTCAGCAACTACAAGAGCTATAAATCTCTTTTTATTAAAACCTAATTCTCTATTTATTATCATGTATATGATAACGCCAAGAATTACAACTGCTACTACAGCCATTGTAACAATAATAGGTACAGTGGTAAAAGTTTTAATAGAACTTTCTTCATCTTCCTTAATAACATTTTCTTCATTGTTAGGAAGAGTTTCACCATCTTTAGCATCTCTTGTGACTAACACTTTAGTAGAAACTGCTGAAAAAGTCTCTTTATCCTCGCCATCAGAAGATGAAATATTAGTAAGAGCAATGTTAGTATCACCAACACTGGCATTTTCTTTAACTTTTAAACGAACGCTAAATAAATCACCAGATATCTTACCATCTTTATTGATAATACCAAATTTATTATTGGCTTCATTATAAGCAATGCTTTCTGATTCATCTACCGTAAAGTTAGTATCATCAATTCTTTGAAATACATTTTCATCAAACTTTAAAGTAGCAAGAAAGGCATAACTATCATAATCCTCAGGCATGGCTACGGTTACAACAAGTTCATCACCAATAGTTAAATTATTCTTGTTTATGTATAAAGTAATACCTTCTTTAGCATAAGCATTTACAGGTATCAATATCAAAGCAATTAAAGTAAAAATAAATATATTAAAAAGTTTTTTAAAATTTATATTTTTCACTAAAATCCCCTCTTTTCCAAAACCCCTTCTGTTTAACACCATTATTTTATTATAAAATCCCCGAAATTTCAACAAAAATCGCCGATTTTCGCCCTAAAATAAGTAATTTTATAAGCCACATAATATTTTATGCTTATTTCTATGCTTTTAATAATAAAGATGCACTAAAAAAGGAAAGTTTTTCTTTCCTTTTAAAAGCCCTTAAGGCAAGATTCAATTTGATTATAAATAAGGGTTGATCCAGCTTTAGTATAATGTACGCCACTTATAGTTTCAATCATACTAGTATAATTAGGAGTGTTGACAAAAGGTGTATAAGTATCACAATATCGAACATTGCTGTAGCCTGATGAAAAAGCACTTCTTAGCTTATTATTAAGAGCCTGAACATTAGCGTTTTTACAATATTTAGCAATACTATCATTACAAGGATTAACACTTACAATTAAAATATTAGCTCTATTTCCTACTTGATTTATAGCACTTTTATAAATATTTACCCAATCTTGCGAAAGATTATTAACACCATAATTAAAAACTAAATTATATCTATGAGATGGATCACTATTAATTTTGCTTAAAGCTTTAGTAAAATCGGCATTAAATTCCTTACTTGCTCCTGAAGTCGTGGCATAAATAGCATCTGTAGATTTTAAAGAAAGTTGGTAACTATAGCCTAATGTTCGGGAGTCACCTACGAAAATATCACCATAAGAAGATGAAGCATTTTGGGTTATATTTCCTGAGCCTGTACCTGTAGAACTATTTCCGTTTGAAGACCCCGTATTATTATTAGAATTGTTGTTATTTTGAGTATTTTTAGCCCCGATTAACTCTTTAATTTCTGCGAGTTTCTTTTCATAGGAAGTTTTACTACTACCATCTTGCATTTTACTTACATAATAAGCTGCGTTTTCATAATCTTCTTTATCCAAGGTTCCTCGTGCTCTATTAAGCATTTTATAAGCATATGAGGCATAAGCTTTATATACTTCATCTTTGGAATCCACCATAAAACATAAAGTAAAATTAGAGTTTGGAGCTGCTATTTTGGCAATACTTTTCACAATGGTAGGAATAAAGAATATTGCTGCACCAACAAATAGCTTAACCATAAAAAGGCTAATAGCTTCTTTAATTTTACTTTCATTAGAGCCAAGTGTTGCTTTAAAAAAAGAATACATTCCCATGATTATGATAATAATAGGGACTAATATCTTAAGTGCACCTATTACTTTATTAATGATAAGCATTACGTCCATTACTTCGGGCATTGTACAAACATTAGTCAAATGATATCGTCCCTCTCTTGCTATAATTATACCAAAAATTTAAATTAATAAAATAATTGCCAATAAATTATATGCAAAAAAATAGCATTAATCACCATTAATGCTAATATCATAATTACTTGGGCCTAAAATACATTTACCATCGACGTTAAATACCGAACCATGGCAAGGACATTCCCATGTTTTTTCTACTTTATTAAATAAAAGATTACATCCTAAATGAGGACATTTAATTTTAACAATATGTTTTTTATTATCTGAATCAACATATACACCCAAAGTAACATTATCTTTTTTAATAAAATATGGATTATTATTGTAATAAGATTTATTTAAATTTACTTTTGAATCTAGAAAGCTATAGCTACTTGAAGCGATACTTATACCTAAATTTAAGATTTTATCTTTAGTGAGTCCTCTTTTGGGAGCAAATATTTCGGCGTACTTATTAGTTTTATTTTGTAATATATCCCTTAAAACTAAAGATGCTATAAAAGATGATGTCATTCCCCAGGTATTATAACCGGTTGCTATAAACAGATTATCCATTATAGGCCCTATATACGGTAAATTATCCAAAGTCATAATATCATTATTACTCCATGCATAAGCTATTTTATCTTTAGAAACATTAAATAATTTAGCAAAACTATCTTCATGATTATTTTTAAAACCACCATTGTGTGAGCTACTTAAAGTAAGACTATAGTCTTTATAAAAACGGTATGAATATATAGGATTTTTTACATTAATTGCACTAAAAGGTAAATTTTTACTCTTTTGGGCTATGACATAAGACTTTTCTATATAGCCTTTCAAAGGAAATACATAAGGAAATAAAAAATATGGATAATGGCATGCGAGTACAATTTGCTGGCATTTAATCTTGTGGTCATCAAAATAAGCTATAAAATAATCATCGTATGCCTCAATGCTATAAATATTAGTATTTTCATATATTCTATGATTATTAGTTATACTGATTTTAGCTAAAGCATCAACATATTTTAAGGGATGAAAGACATAGGTATCTTTAACATATATCCCCTTTTCTACCTTAATCTTGTTAGGAAGCTTGCTTGTTTCATAAACTTTTTCACCAAAATCTTTTAAAATATTTTGCTCTTCATTTACTTTATTAATGTTTGCTTTAGATAAAGCATAATAGTAAGAATCTACCTTTTGTAAATCACAAGCTATTTTTTCTTCATTTATAACATGGACCATTTTACTAATAGCTTCTTTAGTAGCCTTATAATATTTAAATGCTGTATCATAATTAAAATTTTTCTTTAATTTAGAATAAATATTTTGTTGTAAAAATGTTATTTTCGCAGTTGACCTGGAGGTTACTCCCATACCAATCTTATTTCTTTCCACTAAAGTAATCTTTCTTTTATCATCCTTTAGAGCATATAAAAGATTGATACCAGTAATACCACCGCCAATAATTAAAATATCCGTTTCTATATCTTTATCTAAAATAGGATAATCTTTAAGTTTAATATCTTGCCATATTGGAATTGTTTTCATACCATTAATATGGTGTAAAAAGTTATTTTTATAATTATTATCTTCCTCGATTTTGTAATACTCGTGGAAATCCAGGGTCTGAGCTATCAACAATATCAATACCCAAAGAGCTAGCTAACTCTTCCACGAAATGCACTAAATTAGCAAATTCTTCCATAGTCAAATAACTAAAAGAAGATAATTTAACAAAGCCATCTTTTGCCTCTAAATTATAAGGAATGCCAATGGCTATTACTTTATCCACAGGCACAGCATCACGAACTTGACGCTCATCAATGAGATCACTAAATCTTTCTTCAGGATGTTGTAATCTTCTTCGCATAAGGCCAAAACGATCTAAAGTTTCTTCTCTACTTAATAAAGTAGGTTCTTGAGCTTCTATATCATCAGACATAATAAAACAAAAATGGTTTGTAACATATGTATGAAAAGCATTATTGGGATGACTTTCATAAACATCTTCACCTAAGTATTCACACACACTAATATAATCCATATCATTAAAACCATTATTATAGCCATCATTTCTTCTAGATGCTGATCTTATTTCCCCTTCGGTTAATATTCCTACGATTTTTTGATCAACTAAGCCATTAATAACACCATGATAATACATCAAAAATCACCTTGCTAATATTACCATAGTTATTTATATATTTCAAATAAATCAGGCTTTAAAAGGAAGCCTAACAATAAATTTGGTTAGTTCATCGCTTTGTGCAGTTATACTTCCACCATGAAGCTCTACAATTTCTTTGCTTATCGCAAGACCTAGACCACTGCCTCCAGTTTTGGATGATCTTGCACTATCAAGGCGATAAAATTTAGTAAATATTTTATCTAACTCTTCTTTAGGAATCTTCTTACCCTTATTACTAACAGTAATGGTAACAAACTCATTATCTGTTTTAACATCAATAGTTATTAATTTATCATTGCTATAGCTAATAGCGTTTTTGATTAAGTTACTAAATACTCTTGCTAGTTTATCTGAATCACCATCAATTATAACTTTATCCTGATAATTTAGTTTTACTTCTTTATTATTTTCCATTAGAATAGGATAAAAATCATCAATAATTTGTTCAAGCATTAAATTTAAATTGATTTCTTCTTTTTGTAATACGATAGTTTCCGTATTGAATCTAGCTATATCAAATAATTCATTGATTAAATCCTCCAACCGGTAAGACTTATCAAGAGCCACACCTATATACTTCTCTCTTTGCTTTTTAGGCATATCTTTTATTTCATCAAGCAAAGACAAATAACCTATCATCGAAGTAAGAGGTGTCTTTAAATCATGAGCAAGATAAACAATTAAATCATTTTTCTTTTGTTCGTTTTCTCTTGCTAATAACTCATTTTTCTCTGCTTCTTTTTTTAAATGATTAATCTTCATTTGTAAATTTTCAAAGTCTTTAGGAAGTTCAATATATTCAACATCTTTATTTAGGATATTTTCTGAAGCTATAGATAAAGCATTAATATAAGAAAAAGTCTTTCTAATTAAAATATATAACATAATTATAAAGCCTATAAGCCAGATACCAATTGCTATCGCCAAAATATTAAAAGGCAGATAACCATTAGAAAGATTGGTAACAAGATTTTTGGCACTATAATACATTTCTGGTGATTTATTATATACCCATTGGAAATCATAACGACTTATTATAAAGTAAAAGATAATGAAGAAGACTGGAAAAGAAAGTGTCCATATAACAAGTCTAATTACAAAGTTAATTAAAGTTTTTTTCATTAATGACTTATTTTTCAATTTTATACCCCACTCCCCATACAGTAACAATATATTTAGGCTTTTTACCTGTATCATTCATCTTCTCTCTTAAATGACGGATATGAACCATGATCGTATTGTTATCATTTTCATAATATTTTTCTTGCCACACGGTACTAAATAAATCTTCAGTTTTAACTACACTGCCTCGATTTTGGCATAAATACCACAATATATCAAATTCAATTGGTGTAAGTTCTATCTTCTTATCATTAAAATAAAACTCATGGGTATTTTTATTAATTACAATATTTCTAAAATCAATTACACTTTCATTTTCAAGACTATTTTCATTATAAGTTGTATATCTTCGAAGTTGAGCTTTGACTCTAGCCATAAGTTCCAAAGGTTTAAAAGGTTTCGTTATATAGTCATCAGCCCCGATTGTTAGGCCATTTATTTTATCAATATCTTCAACTTTAGCAGTTACAAAGATAATGGGAAAGTTATACTTTTCTCTAATTTTACGGCATAAAGAGAACCCATCAATATCTGGCATCATAACATCTAAAATAGCTAAATCTATTTTAAGGCTTTCTAAATCTTCAAGTACTTTATTACTTGCATAATATTTATAAACATTATAATTAGCGTTTTTTAAACATATCTCAATTAAATCGGCAATTTCTTTCTCATCATCTACTACTAAAATATTCATACTATTCCCTTAATCCTAAACACCTTTATTATATATCATTAAAGGTAATATTCCCACATATTCTTTATTTGGCCTTCTATTTTTTCGTAATCCCATAGTTTATCGCTTCTTTCTTTGCTATTAGGATCATTTACTTTTATTTTGCCATCTTTAATACCTACAAGGACTATGTAGTGACCTGATTTAGTAAAATCTCCCGGTCTCATACTGCATATAATTGGATGCCCATTTTCCAAAGCATTAAAGATAACCGTTTTCGATAAGGGAAGCTCACGACTTTCCACGCCCAGTTTTCTTGCTCCTTCACTCATAAGTGACCAAGCCGTACCTGTTGCATCAGAGTAATAACCATTATCCTCGGCAAACTTGGCAATTTTGTAAGGTGTCATGCTTTTGTCCTTTGTAAGGCTTACAATAACCATTGATAGGGCTGTAGGCCCACAGCCACTTATGGCAATACTGCTTCCACCATATCTGGCATATCCCCATCTTTTATCCCATTGGAGTAAAAGTGATACTTCCCCATCTTTAATATCTCCGACATTATCACTATATGTATTACCTAACTTATCTGGATAATCTAGGACAAAGTCTAACATGTCAGAATTATTAATTAAAGATTCTAGTAATATTTCTGGATATTCATCATAATTATTAATTATCTTATCTACCCTTTTATCATATTCACTTAAAATCTTTAATTTTTCTAAAGTGGTTAAATCCTCTTTATAATTAATATCCGGAATAATACTTTCATTTTCCGTTATAAGGTTATTATCATAGTTATCTTTATTTAATTTAATCTGTAAACTACCTATAACAAAAGTTAATACTACGATAATTAAAAATATCTTGAATCCCTTTTTTAAGTGTCTTTTATTTTTTCTTTTCATAAAGGGCCTCCCTACTTACACAACAATATTAGCAAGTAAAGGCCCTTTTAATCTTTAACTTATTCTTATATGTTTCTTAATATTTTCTTAAGCCAAAAAATAGATTATTAAAATAACCTATTTCATCAAAGCTTTCAATGTAGTTGTTGCTAAATTGTTAATAATTTCCTAATTTGGCGTCTTTTTAGTTCCTAATTTGGCACATTTTTGCTTCCCAATTTGGCATTTTATTTATTCCCAATTATTTATAGAATCTAATAAATTAGGTTCAAAAAAATAGATTATAATCAATAATCTATTTCGTTAAACATTTAGCGGCTTGAGTTTTTACATTATCAAGCTCTTTATCACTAAGTGATTTATTATAAAGATAAATATTATAATCACCACTTACAAATGATTTATAGCCAGCATAGTTTTTGTTAAAGTATTTATCAAGCTCACTAATTATCTTATCATCTTCAGTCTTTATTATTACACTAATGCCTGTTTCAGTATTAGAGTTTTTTCCTCTTATTAAAATAGCATCTTCCAAGTCATCTTCAACATCGATTATACTTGAAAGCTTTTCTTCAACAAGACTAGTATTTTCACTAACAATATAACCTCCAAGTAAATTTTCTAAGCAAGAAAGTTCTGTTTCTTCAGGTGTATCGTTTTCTTCTTTGGCATTTGTTTTAAGAGAGCAAGTATATTTAGCATTTTTCCATACCGTAGTACTATCACCATTATCACATTTATAATGATCTACAAATAATCCTTTATCAATATAATCAGCACTACCACCATCCAGATTTTCTCTAATCTTCATAATTGGACTATTGTCAAAAACTTTAGCTTGAATTGTATCAAGAGCGATTAATAAGACTAAAACACCAAGAATAATTAAAACGATTTTTACAAATTTTTTCATAAGCATCCTCCTAGAATCAGTATACCACATAAAATTATATAACAAGTTATTATTTTACTAATTTTACTTTTCTAAACATCTAGTAGTTTCATTTGCTAAATTATCAAAACCTCCACTATTAATTGTCTTATTATACACATAAATATTATAATCACCAGTTACAAACGATCTATAACCGGCATAGTTTCTATTAAAGTAGTCATTAAGCTTACTTATTATTTCGTTATCATCAGTCTTTATAATTACACTGATACCTGTATCTAATTCTGGATCTGTATCAGACTTGCCTCTTATTAAAACGGCATCCTCTATGTCATCATCAACATCGATTATACTTGAAAGAGGATATTCAACAAGATTAGTGTTTTCAGTTACAATACAACCACCAAGTAAATTTTTTAAGCAAGAAAGTTCAGTATTTTCAGTCGGTTCATTTTTATCATTATTATTATGACAAATTGGTATAATCAAATCTTTTGGAATAAAATTAGATATAGTTTTTTTACTACCATCACAATAAGTATAAGTTTTAACTAATATACCTTTATCTACTGTATACATCTTATCCTTTTCCCTAATTTTTAATAAGGGGCTATTGTCAAAAAGTAAAGCTTGTAGTGTATCGAGTAAAATCACTGCGATTAAAACTACCACTATTATACATACTATTTTTACTACCTTTTTAATTATCCCTTTAGTATTATTTTTCTTATTTTTTGTACTTCTTTCTTTTTTCATATTTCCTCCAAAATATTTACCATCTATCACATGTTAAATTGAATTCATCGCATAGCTCTTTGGTTAATAAAACTGGTCCATCAGGTGCAGATCCACAAGCTCCAGAAAATTTATAAGCTTCATTAAAAACGACATTTATTTGTTCTACAGAGGATAATAGTTCATTATTTAGTTTTTCAAATGGATTATCTCCTTCATAATAAATAGCCAAATAATCGAAAGAATATTTAAATTGGTGGTTATTAATTGAATAGCTAAAATCTCTAACTCCTGGAATTTTACTACTAGCTAAAACCTTTAATTTATTTAATGCCTGATTTTCTTTATTAATATCATATTGTATTAAGCTTTCTTTGGCTTCATATTCTGAATATGGTAACTCGCCATATTCAGAAGTATCTGCAAGATACAGATGCCTACCATTTTGAATATATCCTGGGAACAAATCTTCTAGGTTGGTAGGAAATGATAGCCAACCACACATACTTCCATAGTAACCTATTACTACCATAATATTATCATTTAAATTAATTTTAGAAATATCTGAAGGTGTTTCGGATGGTTTAGGATTTTCTGTAGGAATTTCAGGTTTAGGTTCTGGAATTGGTTCTACCGGTTTTTCTTCTTTATTATCTGTTGTTTCATCTTTATCTGATTGTTTTTGCATCCATAAAGCCTCTAAAGTTATATCTTTAGTTATTGGCGTATTAAAATCAAATGTCTTTCCATCAAGTTGCCATTCTACAAAATCATAACCTTCTTTAACAGGATTATTAGGCATTGTAGCTTTTTCGCCCTTATTTATTATCTCACTTTCTACTTTACTACCACCATCACTATTAAAGCTAACTAAAAACTTATTGTTTACTTCTTCATCTTTAACTATTTCATCTTCATCTATATGTTCTTCAAAATTAACATATAAATCATAACTAAATTCATATTTAGAATTATCTTTTAGATAATCTAAGATATCTTCTTTATTAAAGCGCTCGCTATCAGTTGTTATCTCTAGACTTTCAAATCCTACATTATTGTCTCGTGCTGTTTCACATAGCATTAATAATACTTCTCCAACATATTTACCATTAAAGTCTAAGTCTTTATAAAATTCTTTAGCATCATCATTTATAAGTTCGTAATCCATAACAGTGCCTGTTCCATCAGCACAAAAAGTATCATTACCATCTTTATCCTTACATTTATAAAATGTTTCTTTATAAGTAAGTTTAACTAAAGGGTTAATCTTAACATACATAGTATGAATTTCTTCTTTTGAATCTTTCTGATCTTCTTTTGGTGTAGGCTTGTTATTAATTAAAATAAAACTAACAATTCCTGCGATAGCAAGGACCACTATAACACCAATTATAATTAATAATTTCTTATTCTCTAATACTTTTTTCATAACTGCCTACCCTTTTTTACACTTCAATATCCTTGTTTTCAAATTCTTTATTATCTAGTAACAGCTCGTGAATCTCTTCTTCTTTAGTATCTAGATATACTTCTTCGATTCTATCTACTCGACACTTTTCGGCCTTTAATATAGCTTCAACTTTATCGATTGCTTTATCTAAATCATCATTTACAACAACATAGTTATATTTAGTAACATCATTAATTTCTTGATAAGCTCTTCGAAATCTTTCTAATATTTTCTCAGGGCTATCAGTTCCTCTTTTTTTAAGTCTTTCAACCATTATCTTTAAAGAAGGTGGCATAATGAAGATAAATAAGGCTTCCGGTATAAGCTTTTTAATATTACTTGCTCCTTCGATTTCAATTTCTAAGATAACATCAATGCCATTTTTTAACTTATCACTAATATATTCTTTAGGAGTACCATAATAGTTACCTACATAATTCGTATACTCTAAAAAGTATCCTTCCTTAATCTTTTGTTCAAACTCTTCTTTACTAACAAAATTATAGGTCTTACCAGGTATATCATTGGCTCTTATAGGTCTTGATGTCGTTGAAATAGAAAGCCATCTTGATTTATCATCTCTTGCTAAAAGGCCATTTATAATACTACCTTTACCACTACCACTTGGTCCTGATATAACTATCAAAGTTCCTTTTTTACTTTCCTCTATCATTACAGTTTCCTTTCGCTAAATCATAAAGTTCTACATCATTATTTATGAGTCTATATTTTTTAAATTTTAAAGCATTAGATTCAAAGACAGCATAAAGTATTTTGCTTTTATCAATAGCTATTTGTTCAAGCATAGGACCCATTTTATATGAAGCTACTGCCATTTCTTTACCTAAATCAGTAATGTCATCGTTATACTTAAATACTTTTATTAAAGACTTTTTTAAGATAAAAGATGAACTAGCAAGTAAATAAGTATTACCATCATCTTCATAAAAGAAAATACCTTGAACAAAATCTAGTCCTTTGATAACCCGACATGAATCTAAATCAATTAAGCCATTATCCTGTATGTTATACTCTATTATAGCACTATATTTTTGTTTATGATAGTTTCCTACATATAGTTTATTATTAAAATATGTAATAAAAGCCGTAGCATTATTACCATAGATATTTATATGTTCGTTTATAACTTTTATCTTTTTATATTTAGGATAGGCTTTATCATTTTTGATAATATCTTCATATTCATAACCACTTATTGTACCTGATGAATCTGTAATCCATATGATATTATGAATATTATCAAAGCATATGCCTCCGACATGACTTTTAGTATTTAAATCCGTTTCATGCTCTAGCTTTTTATCTTTGAAAATCATTATTTTAGAATTTTGCTCTCTTTTATCATCATATGCTGTTATAAAAATATAATCATTAATAAGACATATACCTTGTAAAACAAAAGTATTAAGGACAATATTAAAAGAATCTAACTTTAATAAAGCTGATTCTTTTTTAGAAATATTGTAGGCACAGTTTCTTGTCCCTTTAGTAAAAAGAGAATATATAGAAAGTCTAAAAAAGCGAAAATAACGATTTAATAATTTAAACATTTTACTACCTCAATATAAGTATAACACTTATATTAAAGAAGTCCTAGTCTTCGCATATCTTGTATAATAATATTCATTTCTGCAACAGCTTCAGGATAATTTTCTTTACTCTTTTCAAGCTCAAATAAAGCTTCTTCCATTTTAGGTATTGTTCTAAAAACATCTTCCATTGCACCCATTAAATGATAATATGTTGCAAGTTGTTGACTTGGAGTAGTGTGTTCTCTATATAACTTTTGACGTTCTTCGTCAAAATCTTCAAAGGCTATTTCATCAGTAACGGTCATATTATATGTTGTTCTAAACCAAGAAGATTTAAATATTCTTTTAGTTAATGTATCTACTAGATAAGCTTCACCATTTATATTAACTTCGACAAATGGCCTTTCGGTAGCCCTTATTCCTGGTCTTGTTGGTGAATCATAATCACAAAGTAAAAATGTAAAAGAGTCAAATAAAGAGCTAAAAGACGTATTCATATCATAAATACAAGTATGGATTTCACTCGCAGGTTTAGCACAAAACATTGATACCGGTATGCTTCCTGCTATTATTATACTTTTATGACGCATAGCTTCTTTTATTTCTTGAGGAATACTTGTTACATTTGGAGTCTTGTCATATCTCATATGATCTAAATCATCTCTTATACAAAGTTGTTCAAAATCAAGACTTTGAGCATCAGGATCCATTAAACCTTTATAAACTAAGGCATCTAATAACGTATTAATAATAGCTTCTCTATCAAGTGCACTTATATCTTTATGTCTTTCTAAATATTTTAAAATATGCTCACTACGATAGAATACTTCATTTTGTAAAAAATCAAAATCGTATAATGATTTCATAAAATCCCCTTCTTTGTTGCCGATTATATTAACATAAATGATCAAAAAAATAAATCCCTATTTAAAAAGGATTTATTTTGAACTATTCAGGCTTTATATCTTCAGTTTCGGTTTCAAGTTTACGATAATCAACCTTACCTATCATTGTTTTAGGTAAAGATTCCTTAAATACATATTCCTTAGGAAGCATATATTTTGCTAAGTTCTTTTCACAATATTCTTTAATATCACTCTTTACTTTAGGAGTAACTTTAACTTCCGGCTTTAGCACAATAAATGCCTTGGGCACTTGGACTTTATAAGGATGTGGCACCCCAATTACCCCACAGTTTAGGACATCTGGATGCTTTAATAAAACTTCTTCAATATGGGATGGATAGACATTATAGCCGGATACTATAAGCATTCTTTTAAGTCTTTGAGCAAAGAATACTACTCCATCTTCCGTCATATAAGCAAGATCGCCGGTATGAACCCAAATACGACCTTTTTCATCCTTTTCCAAAACTTCATTGGTTTCCTTTTCGTTATCAAGATAACCTTTCATAACGGTAGGTCCTGTAACTAATATCTCACCAACTTCACCATATGGAAGTTCTTCTTTCGTGTTTACATCCACGATTTTAATAATATCTCCTGGAAGAGGAATACCAATACTTCCT
Organism: uncultured Bacilli bacterium; assembly: GCA_947586825.1. Taxonomy (GTDB): domain Bacteria; phylum Bacillota_I; class Bacilli_A; order RF39; family UBA660; genus UBA6448. Next base: position 55,159 of record CANPXU010000002.1, read on the forward strand.
GGAAGACCAGAACCATGAGAACCAAAGCATACAGGTCCTGAAGTTTCTGTCATACCATAGCCTTGCATAATTTCTTTTTGACAATTATGTTCTTTTAAGAAATTATTAATTTTAGCTTGTTTTTCAGGATTAAGAGAATCTCCTGCCGAATAAATATTCTTAACAAAAGATAAATCAACTTTAGCCATCTTTTTATTAGAAACTAAAGCTTCATATAAAGTTGGTACACCAGATATATAAGTTGGATGATATTTAGTTATTAATTTATCAAACTTACGAGCATCAAATTGCGGTATTAAAACAACACTAGCACCAAAACATAAAGGACAGTGCATAGTAGCTACCAAACCAAAGCAATGAAATAAAGGCAGAATAAGTAAAGCAACATCTTCCGTATTAACATCAGGGAATATAACATGGCCTTGTTCTACGACAACATTAATATTACCATTAGTTAGAACAATATTCTTTGGTGTTCCTGTCGTACCTCCACTATGAAGGATAACAGCATCTTGATCTTTAGTCGTCTTAACTAAAACATCTTCATAATATTTCTTACCCTTTTCCATAAACTCATGCCAGTATAAGAATTTTTCACTCTTTTTAGGAGTTAATATTTTTCTTCCTTGGGTAAGATTATAGCCAAGCTTTAATCCTTTAGGCATTGAGTCGGCTGCTGAAATAATTATGGTTTTATAGACTTGAGTTTGACTAATGATATTTTCTATTTTGGAATATGCTAAGTTAATAGCTATTAACATAACACTTTTCGTAGCAATTAAAGATTGTTTAATTTCTTCCTCAGCTGATAAAGGGTGAATCATATTAGCTATAGCACCGATCTTATTAACGGCATAAAAACTAATAACAGCTTCAGGAGTGTTAGGCATACATATTGTTACTACATCACCCGGTCTAATACCTTGACTTCGGAGTGCTCTAGCACATAAATCTATTTGATTAAAAAATTCCTTATAAGTCATCTTTTTATTAAAATAGTTAAGAGCTACTAAATTCATATGATCTTTATTGCATTCATAAAGATACTCAAAAAGTGACATATCAGGAACTGTTACATCCCTTTCATCTTTATCATAAAACTTTTCCCAAGGACACTTATCTTTAGAGAAAACTTTTAATAAGTCTTTTAATTTATTCATTATGTCTCCTTAATAATAATTATATTATAACTTATTTTTTTAATTTATTCATTAAATAACGCATCGATAGCTTTACCATAAAATTCCAAAGCTATTTCTCGACCATTTTCATGTTGGTATGTAAATTTATCAATAGCTATACCTGAATTAATTTCTAGTACCATAAACTCACCATTTGTTTCTATAATATCTATGCTACAAAAAGCAATATTTAACTTATCATAGACCATTTTAGTAATCTTTATTAATTTTTCTTTTTTAGCTTCATCAATATCTAAGGTTGATATTGCTCCCCGTGAAAGATTAAACTTCCAATTGTAAATATATTTTTCTCCTTTAGGAAGAATATCATCTGGTAAATCTTTATCTATAAAGTAGTGACTATTAAAATCGATTAATAACTCTTTAATAGTCTTTTGACCATCACCTGTTACAATAGGTCTTATCTTACCATATATAAGTTCGGGATTACCATTTAAAATAATTACCCGATATTCCATATCAATATCATAGCAAGGGCACAAACTAATCGAAGGATTATTTTTAAATAATTCTTCCATTTTAATAAATAATTCTTCCGCGTTTTGTACGTTATATACGCCTCTTCCTTGGCTACCTATATTAGGTTTTACTACCACATTATCATTATATTGATGAAATAGTTTTAAAACCTCTTCTTTAGGTGTACTTGCATATAATAAATGATGTTTAGCAATGGGAATATTAAAGTATTTTAAAGTTTCATATAAAGCATATTTTTCATCAAGAATTCTGGCTACCCCACTTTGATTATTATCAAAATAAAACTGAGATATAAAACGAATTCTATCACCTTTTTGTAATATTTTTACCCAGCCATCAGAAACAATATCAATCTTTATCCCTCTTTTATGGCAAGCTTCCGTTATTATGTCATTAAAATTTTCCATCTTAAACCTACTTTATTAAATTATTTTTAAGACAATATGGCACTACTTCATTTTTTAAAGTATTAGATAAGATATCATCGCCAATAGAAGAATCATACCAAAGAAAATCCCCAATCTCATCTGATAGAGTAAATTCCCCTGTTAAAGCGCCATTATATTTAAACACATGAAAATGAATCTTCTTATTAGAATCAGAAGTTGCTATTTCGTCAAACTCCATTACTTCTTCGAAAAGATTTTCATCAAATATAGCCTTTGAGCCGAGCTCCTCATGGCACTCTCTTATCGCAGCCTCTAAAGGAGTTTCGCCCTCTTCAACAGAGCCTCCTACCATTTGATAAGTAGGTCTTTTTCTTGGTTTATCTATTAATAATTTATTATCTTTAAAAAACATCGTTCCTACAACATGTAGCATACTATCACCTCAGTAAGTATTATATCATGCCAGCAAAAAAGGAAGAATAAATCTTCCTTATTTTCGAACATTTTTCATTGAATCTTCCCAAGTCCAATTCTCGACCTCAGGCATATCGACACCATAGTTTCTAATATACATATTATGTTCTACCAATTTATCTTTACACCATTCATATAGCCTTGCTCCTCTATTACCTAAATTAGGTATATATTTAAGAGCATCTTGCACTAAATGATATCTATCAATCTTATTTTGAACGCGCATATCAAATGGCGTTGTAATAGAGCCTTCTTCAATATAACCATGAACATGTAAATCCGTATTATGTCTATTATAAGTTAATTCATGAATAAGTGATGCATAACCATGGAAAGCAAATACAATTGGTTTATCTTTAGTAAATAAAGCATCATAATCATTATCATCAAGGCCATGAGGATGTTTAGTATTAGATTCAAGTCGCATTAAATCAACAACGTTAACTACTCTTATTTTAATGTCTGGCAAATTATTTCGTAAGATAGAAACAGCTGCTAAGGTCTCTAGAGTTGGTGTATCACCACAGCAAGCCATAACAATATCTGGTTCACCATCTTCATCATTACTAGCAAAAGACCAGATGCCTGCACCATTTGTACAATGCTTTATAGCTTCATCCATTGAAAGCCATTGGGGTCTTAAATGCTTGGATGCTACGATTACATTAATATAATTTTTTGTTCTTATACAGTGGTCAAAGCAAGAAAGTAAACAGTTAGCATCCGCCGGTAAATACATTCTGACAATATCAGCTTTCTTAGTTACTAAGTGATTTAAGAAGCCTGGATCTTGATGCGTATAACCATTATGATCTTGTTGCCATACATGTGAAGTTAAAACATAGTTTAAAGATGCTATATCTGCACGCCATGTCAAAGCTTTAGTTATCTTAAGCCATTTAGCATGTTGACTAGTCATGGAATCAACAATTCTAATAAAGGCTTCATAACTATGCATAAAGCCATGTCTTCCAGTTAATAAATAACCCTCTAAAGCACCTTCACAAACATGTTCAGATAAATAAGAATCAAAGATACGACCATCTTTAGATAGATATTCATCGCCATCATAAGTAAAGGCATCCCAACATCTATTTTCATCATCAAAAACATAGTTTAATCTATTTGATAAAGCTTCATCAGGACCAAATATTCTAAAGTTAGCTTCGTCCTTATTAGCTTTCATAATATCTCTTATAAAACGACCTAACTCAGTCATATCACTTTTTTGTTCAATGCCTGGTCTTTTAACTTCAACGGCATAGTCTCTAAAATCAGGTATTTTTAATTCCTTAAGAAGTAATCCTCCATTAGCATGAGGATTTGAACCCATTCTAAGATTTCCTTTAGGAGCTAGTTCTTTAAGTTCAGGAAGTAGTCTTCCCTTTTCATCAAATAATTCTTCAGGATGATAACTTCTAAGCCAATTTTCTAAATATTCAAGATTTTCTTTTTTATTATCAATACTTATTGGTACTTGATGAGCTCTAAAGGTATCTTCAATCTTCTTACGATCAAATTCTTTAGGTCCTGTCCATCCTTTAGGAGTTCTCAAAATAATCATAGGCCATTTAATATTGGTAAAATTTCTTTCAATGCCATATTTTTTAATTATCCTAATTTCAAGTAAAACTTGATCTAAAACTTTAGCCATCTTCTTGTGCATGGTCATCGGATCTCTTCCTTCGACAAAGTATGGATGCCAACCTAAGCCTTCGAAATAGTTTTTTAATTCTTCATGGGGAATTCTGGCAAGAACCGTAGGATTAGCAATCTTATAACCATTTAAATGTAATATAGGAAGCACTACACCATCTTTTTCAGGATTAATAAACTTATTTATTCGCCATGAAGTTGCAAGAGGCCCTGTTTCAGCTTCACCATCGCCAACGACGCAAGCTGCAATTAAATCAGGATTATCTAAAATAGCCCCAAAAGCATGAGCAAGGCTATAACCAAGTTCTCCACCTTCATTTATAGAACCTGGAACTTCAGGAGCAACATGGGATGATGTTCCCCCTGGAAAACTAAATTGCTTAAATAATTTTTTTAAGCCTTCTTCATCTTCAGTTATATTAGGATACTTTTCACTATAAGTTCCTTCGAGGTAAACATTAGCTATGGGAGCATTACCACCATGACCTGGGCCAGATATATAAATCATATTAAGATTATTTTCTTTAATTAATCTATTTAAATGCACATAAATAAAATTTTGGCCGGGAACAGTTCCCCAGTGTCCAACGATTTTCTTTTTAACATCATCAAGGGTAAGTTTTCTTTTTAAAAGTGGATTATCAAGAAGATATAACTGACAAGCCGCGATATAATTGGCCGCCCTAAAGTATTTATCCATCTTTTGAAATAACTCTTCTTGATCTTTTTCTTTACTTAAATATAGCATCTCATCTAGCCCCTTTATCTTAAATAATTATAACATAAATAAAACATAAAAAAACTATAAATATTTCTATTTATAGCTTAAATATAAACTCTTGGAACTCTTTTAGATATTAGGCATAATATCTCATGATTGTTAGTATGGGTATACTTAGCAATTTCTCTAATATGATCATTATCTTTGATGATAGCTACTTTATCATTTACTTTTACACTATCATCAACCTTAACGAATAACATATCCATACATATTTTACCTACGATAGGATATTTTTTATCATTAATATAGACATATCTTCCCGAATTATTTCTAAGTATTCCATCAGCATAGCCGATAGGAACAACGGCTATTTTGGTAGGCTCATTTATCTCATACTCTCCTTCATAGCCTAAGGTTCCTTTATCAATATTATTAATTTGATAAACATGAGAATAAACACTGAAAGTCGATTTAAATGGAATTGGTGAATCAGCAAGTCCATACATGGCAATACCATATCTAACTCCATTTACATAAGGAAGTTTAGAATAATTTAAAGAATAATCACTACCGCCGAAATGAATGATGGGTACTTCTTTTAGGTTGATGTCTTGGGTAATTCTTTCAAATTCTTTAACTTGCTTATTTGTCTTATCTTTATCATGAGCTATATACATATGGGTATATAAACCTTCGATAATGGCTTTAGCCTTTAATGTGGTATAAGCTTTTAGTAAATCTTCGGGACTACTAATACCAAGTCTATTCATACCCGTATTAATTTTAAAATGAACTTTTAAATTTGCCATATTTAGCTTACTTATATCTTCGGCATAATCAAGACTACTTACTGTAATCGCTATATCATTTTTAAGACATAAATCAATATGTTCAGGCATAACTATTCCTAAACATAATATTGGCACTTCTTTATTATTATCTCTTATTTCTAAAGCTTCCTCCAAAGAAGAAACGGCTAAATAGTTGATACCCGATTTAAGCATTTGCTCTACAACCGGATAACCATGATGGCCATAAGAGTCAGCCTTTACAACCGCAATATGATATTTATAATCTTTAGCATTTTGAATTAACGTCTTAATATTGTAGTCTAGATTCTCAAGATTTATTTCAGCATAAGTTTGACGATATATTTGTTCCATTAATCCCTATTGTTAGCTATTAGAATTAATCTAAGCACTTGAAGTGCACTTGCAAGAACGCCAGCCACATAAGTTAATGCTGCACTTCTTAATACTGCACTTACACCATGAGCTTCATCGCTATCAACTAAAGATAGATCGTCAAGTTCTTTTTTAGCTCTTGATGAAGCATTAAACTCAACTGGAAGGGTTACTATTTGAAATAATAAGCCAAAGCAAGTTAGAGCAATACCTAAATAAACTAAATCTAAAAGTTCAAATAAAAAGCCTAATAAAATAATCCAATATGAAACTGAAGTAGCAATTCGAACGGGAGGATAAATGAGACTTCTGAAACGCATATAAGCATAACCCTCTTTATCTTGAATCGCATGACCACATTCATGGGCCGCAACTGCTAAAGCAGATACACTTGTTCCTTCATAAACAGCTTTAGAAAGTCTTACAACCTTTCTTTTAGGATCATAATGATCGGTTAAATTGCCGTCAATAGCTACAACATATACTTTTTCAAGTCCATGTTTATCAAGAATCTTACGCGCAACTTCTTGACCAGTTATTTTCTTCTTATTACCTACTTTATTATATTTACCAAAAGATGCTGAAACATAAATTTGGGCAAGTAAAGGTAAAAAGATAATTGCTAATATTAATACTATTTCCATACCATCTGTCATATTACTTCACCTCGTATATTGTTCCCTCTCTGGTATCTTTTAAGACGATACCCTCTTTTAATAAATCATCTCTGATTTGATCGGCTAAAGCAAAATCTTTATTCTTTTTAGCTTCCAATCTTTTTTCTATCATACTATTAATATACTCTTCATTTACAGTATTATCCTTTTTAGTTAAATCAAGTGATAATACTTCATCAAAATTTTTTACTAAAGCTAGCTTAGTAGCATCAGTTATATCACTTTTTAACACATCATATAATAGTGTAATAGCATTGGAAGTATTTAAATCATCTTCAATACATTCTTTAAATCTCTTAATATATTCTTCATACTTAGCTTCATCGATATCATTATCATCTTTTAAACTAAGTACTCTATTCTTTAGCTTTTTATAAGCATTCTCGGCATTATCTAAAGCTTCATAAGAAAATACTAATTGACTACGATAATGAGAGTTTAAACACATAAAACGGTATGATAAGGGGTTATAACCTTTATCTACTAAGGTATCTACTGTTAAAGTATCACCTTTAGATTTACTCATCTTACCTGATTTATCATTTAAATGGGCTCCATGCACCCAAAAGTGGCACCAATCATGGCCAATATAGCTCTCGCTTTGAGCTATTTCATTAGTATGATGGGGGAAGATATTATCAACACCACCACAATGGATATCAAGATATTCTCCTAAATACTTTAGGGATATACCACTACATTCAATATGCCATCCGGGATAGCCTAGACCAAATGGGGTTTCCCATTTTAGTTCTTGATCTTCAAATTTAGATTTGGTAAACCATAAAACAAAGTCATTCTTATTTTTTTTGTTAGTATCTTCTTCAACAGTATCTCTAACTCCCGTTATAACGTCTGATGTATCACCACCAGTTAAAACAAAATAATTTTTAAGTTTAGAGGTATCAAAATAAACATTACCTCCTGCTTTATAAGCATATCCTGTATCAAGTAACTTAGTAATAATCTTAATGTATTCATCTATATTACTAGTTGCAGGTGAAACAATCTCGGGAGTTTTAATATTTAATCTTTCTGTATCTTTGAAAAAAGCATCTGTATAAAACTTAGCAATATCTAAAACAGTCTTATGTGACTCTTGGGCACTTTTAACCATTTTATCAACACCTGTATCACTATCAGAGGATAAATGACCTATATCTGTTATATTCATACATCTTTTAACATCATAACCAATAAATCTTAAAGTTTTCTCTAAGACATCTTCCATAATATAAGTTCTTAAATTACCAATATGAGCGTAATGATATACCGTTGGTCCACAGGTGTACATTTTAACTTTTCCCTCTTCCCAAGGGATAAATTCATCTACTCTTTTAGTAAGAGTATTATATAATCTCATAATTACCTACTTTCTTAAATTTCTTAAAGTTTTTTCTTTGCCAAGTAAGTAGATACAGGCATCAAGCCCAGGGCCATGCATATAACCACTGGCTTTTATTCTAAGAGGCATATAAAGTAGTTTACCTTTAACATTAAGGGAATTCTTAACATTTTCAATGGCAAGATTAATATTATCGCAATTCCAATCTTCAATAAGTTCAATTTCACTTATAAACTTTTCAATTACTAAATCGATAACGGGATCACTTGCTAAAAATTCTTTACATTCCTCAGATAAATTATATTCATCCGTAAAGAAGTTTTTAACTACTTCATTGATCTCTTCACCACAACTTATATGATCTTTATAAGTAATTAATAACTTATTAACCCATTCTTCGGATTTACCACTTACATCTAAAGTTAAGTATTTCTTAACCCATTCAAGATACTTTTCATCATCAAGTTCTTTAATATAATGAGCATTAAACCATTCAAGTTTCTTAATATCATAGCATCCTGGAGCGGAAGAAATTCTTTTAATATCAAAAGCTTCTTCAAGTTCCTTTAGAGTAAAGAATTCTCTATTTTCTTTAGGACACCAACCAAGTAAAGCTAAATAATTAATAATAGCTTCTGGTAAAAAACCACGATTAATTAAATCCATTAAATTATCATCTTTATTTCTCTTACTAATCTTAGTACCATCTGCTTTAATAACTAAAGGTTGATGAACATATACCGGAGATTCCCAACCAAAAGATTCATATAAAAGTAAATATTTTGGAGTTGATGATAAATATTCATTACCACGGTTAACGTGTGTAATATTCATTAAATGATCATCAATAACATTAGCAAAATTATATGTTGGATAACCATCACTTTTAATAAGAATTTGATCCTCTAAAGTGTTATTTTCAACTTTAATTTCACCATATACAGTATCTATATAAGAAGTTACACCTTCTTTGGGCATTCTTTGTCTTATAACATATTTTTCGCCAGCCGCAATTCTCTTTCTTGCTTCCTCTAAAGGAATGTTTGCACAATGGCCATCATAAGTAAATGGTACTTTTCTGGCATTAGCTATTTCTCTTAGTTTATTTAATCTTTCTTCATCACAAAAACAATAATAAGCATCGCCTTTTTCCACAAGCATTTCCGCGTATTTTTTATAAATATCTAGTCTTTCACTTTGAAAGTAAGGACCATATTCTCCACCTGCTCCTACACCTTCATCAACTTTAAGACCTACTAAATCTAATGTTTGACAGATGAAATCTACAGCACCTTCGACTTTACGCTCTTGGTCTGTATCCTCAATTCTTAATATAAAATCGCCACCCATGCTCTTGGCAGTTAAATATGCAAATAAAGCTGATCTAAGATTACCAATATGCATATATCCTGTAGGAGATGGTGCAAAACGTGTTCTGACTTTCATCCTTCATTCACCTCGCATAAATTGTACCATAAATACTAGTAAAAAACTAGATAAGCATCATATATTGATAATAAAAAAACTAGTACAATTAATAATTTTGTACTAGTGATTTAAAATGTTCACCCCGTTTTTCAAAATTTTGATAATAGCCATAGCTTGCTGCCGCGGGTGATAGTAAACAAATCATATTCTTTTTGGTATGTTTAAAGGATAAATCTACGGCTTCTTCCATACCATTTGTATCAAATATCTTTTTATTATGCTCATATTTAGCAAATAGCTTTTTAAATATCTCATTAGTTCCTGGTAGTAAGATAATATTTTCAACATCACTATCTACCAAAAATTTAACTAACTCTTCATAGTTAAGACCCCGGTCCATACCTCCTAAAATTAAGGTATTAACCCTTTTTAAACTCTTAACCGCATTCATAACACTCTCAGCAGCTGTAGCAATGGAATCATTATAAAACATAATATCATGATATACGCCTACAGGTTCTAAACGATGTTCCAAAGGCTTAAAGCTTTCTATAGCTTTTAAGATATCTTCATCTTTTAGGCCTACTAATCGGCAAGATGTTATCGCAGCCTTTATATTTCTAAGATTATGCTCACCAATCAAATTGGTCTTAATACTATTTTCATTAATTTTTAAATCATCATGTAAGAAATCATATTTTTGCGATACTATCTTATCAATTTCTTCTTTACTTACATACTTATCTATATCACCATATATTAAATAGTCATTTTCATTTTGAAAAGTATAAATATTCTTCTTAGTTTGAACATATCTCACCATTTCATGATAATGGTCTAAATGTTCTTCATAAATATTAAGAAGAACGGCAATATGAGGACTTACTTTAATTCGTTCTAGTTGATGACAAGATAATTCAAAAACGACCATAGTATCTTCCGTAATATCATCAATAAAGTCAAAGGCCGGTTTTCCTATATTACCAAGTAAAATCGTATTTTTTCCTAAAGTACTTAAAATATGATAAATCAAGGATGATGTGGTACTTTTGCCTTTAGTTCCCGTGATGCCAATTACTTGATTTCGATACGCATTTAAAAAGATTTCAGTCATCGAAGTAACTTTATCGAAAGGTACATTATCAGGAAGAACTACGCCAGGTGATTTAATTATTAAGTCATATTCATCTATATGTTTAAGATATTCATCACCTTTATAAAATACTGAGCCTTCAGGAAGTTCGATATCCTTCATATCACTAATATCAATCGATGCCATCACATTATTTTTTATAAAGTTATAGGAAGATTTACCTTCCCTACCATAACCTAGTAATAAAATCTTTTTATCTTTTAAATATGTAATAATATCATTTTTCATTATCATCAAATCCCATCAACTTTAAGAAATGTTTGTTAATAAAATGCTCAGAATTAAAATAGTTTTCTACATTATATGTTTTCTTTTCATCATAATAATTATCTTTATAAAATTGTAATAATTTAGGTAAATGTTCTTTAGTTTTTAAAGCTAAACTTAAGGCATAATTTATTTCTTCTTTAGTTCCTACACATTCAAATGGTTTATCATATAGTGGACTAATTAAGCCTAAGAATAAATCTTTATTTTCCATATTATCAAGCATATTTTTACCAAAGATATTTATAATATCTTCCTCTTTTACAAAAGGATAAAGCATTATGGTTACATACAAACATTTAGCACACGCTGCACACCAAGTATTTTTCTTCATACCAACATTACAACTACGAAAAATAGGAAAATATTCAGGATGCTTAGCAAACTCTTTTACTATTTCTAACTCATTAAAACATCTAAGTAAGCTAAAGTATTCAATATAAGGACTAAAATACTTAAAAGTATAATCTCTAAAATCTTTTTCAAATTCATAGCTTTTAGAGTATTGATGATTAACCATTAAGCCTTCGACATTACCTTCATTAGCACTAGCTTCATTAGATAAAACAATATATTTTTTACCACTTAAGTAGGCAGTTATATAAGAGGCAAAAGCTAGGGTCGAAGAAAAAGGAATATGGCCATTATAAAAGCCTTCATTATTAAGCTTTAACATAAGAGGATCTAATTCTAAATAAAATCTTAGTATGTCAGCATCTTGGTATCCCGCCTTATAAATAGCCATTAGACTAGCCTCATCCTCCGGATAGATACTCCGATTATATAATATTATTTTATTATCTTCTTTATCAGGTTTTAAATACTCTAGAGTTACAATAGAGTCCTTTCCACCACCCACGGGTATTAGATTACCTTTGAAAGTATCTTGAACTTCCTTAAATTCGAACTTTTTACCAAGCGTTTCTATTTCCAAGAATTCATCATAACTTAAGTTAAATTTATTACGATAAAACATCTCACTTAGGCCATTATAAAAGAGTTTTTTAAAGAAATCTTTTTGTTCTTCTTCAAGAAAGCCACATTTAATAACCATCTTTTTACTACATACTAACTTATAATAATTAATAGCATTTATGATTCCAAAATTAAAAAATAAATATTCGAGAAAATTATTATCAACATCTTTATTAGTTATAACTTTCTTAGCTATTTTTACCGAAGGAGTAAATACATAATCTCCTATTTGATAATTATAAACGCAGGATAAATAGTCTTCATCTTCTTTAATAGTAAAACTATTATAGTAAAAGATAGGATATTTTTCACGTAGGTCCATGAGTAATCACCTCACTTAATTATATCATAATCACTTTAATATATTAAAAAAACTAGCAATTTAGCTAGTTTTAGAATGTAAGTTTTTCCTCAGGCATTTCGTTATATAAATCTTCGAATCTTCCCTTACGCGATATTAACATAAGCATCATAAGACCAAAGATAAACATTACTACTGATACTACTCTTGCGATTTTTAATTCACCAAGAAGTAAAGCATCGGTACGCATACCTTCGATAAAGAAACGAACAACACCATAATACATAAGGTAAATCGCACTACATGTTCCTACTTTAGTATATCTTAGTCTACGAATTATAATCAAAATTATAAAACCAATTAAACAAGCAATTGATTCATATAAGAATGTTGGTTCATAGTAAACTGCTCCTGATTTCATACCATTTATAATAAACTGAGGTAAATGAAGACTTTGTAAATGCTCTAAACTAACAGCCATGCCATGAGCTTCGCCATTAAAGAAATTTCCCCATCTACCTATCGCTTGAGCTAAGATTAAACAAGGAACAGCCATATCTGTAACTCTTAAAAAGCTCATATGATACTTTTTGCAGTAAACAAACATGGTAATAGCTCCGGCGATTATACCACCATGGATAGCAAGTCCACCTTCCCATATCTTAAAGATACTTAATAAATCATCTTTAAATAAACTAAATTTAAATATAACATAATAGAGTCTAGCTCCTATAAAGCCCATGATAATTGTCCAAAAGGCTAAGTTAAAGATGAAATCTTTATCAACGCCAGTTCTTTTAGCTTCTTTTAATAACATAAAAAGGGCAATTAATGCTCCTAAAAGGATTAAAGCAGAATACCAACGAATATTAAATCCTTTAATTTGCAAAAAATAAGGATCTCCATCAGTAAGTTCTTTAACAAAAATATTCCAATATTCTTTCATAATACCTACTTTCTATCAATAGATATTATAGCATGGTTTTAAGGTATTCACCAGTATAAGAGTTTTTGCATTTACAAAGCTCTTCTGGAGTGCCTGTAGCTATTACTTCTCCCCCGAATTTTCCGCCATCTGGACCTAGGTCAATAATATGGTCAGCAACTTTAATAACATCTAAGTTATGTTCAATAACAATAACTGTATCGCCATTATCAACGATTCTATTTAATATAACAAGTAACTTTTTAATATCATCTTGATGAAGTCCTGTTGTAGGTTCATCTAATATGAATACACTTTTACCTGTAGCTTTCTTTTGTAATTCTTTAGCAAGTTTAACTCTTCCCGCTTCACCACCAGATAAAGTTGTAGCGCTTTGACCAAGTTTAACATAAGAAAGCCCTACTTCATCCATTACCTTTAATTTATTATATATTTTTGGAATGTTCTTAAAGAACTCTAAAGCTTCGCTAACACGCATATCAAGAACATCAGCAATATTCTTACCTTTATATTTAATTTCTAGAGTTTCTTTATTATATCTTTTTCCACCACAGACATCACAAGGAACATAAACATCAGGTAAGAAATGCATTTCGATTTTCTTAACACCATCACCATAACAAGCTTCACATCTTCCACCTTTTACATTAAAGGAGAATTTACTCTTATCATAAGCCTTGATTTTAGCGTCTTTAGTTTCGGCAAATAAGTCTCTAATATCATCGAAGACACCAACATAAGTTGCCGGATTACTTCTTGGGGTTCTACCAATAGCATCTTGAGTAATCATAACTACTTTATCAACATTACTCATGCCTTTAATTTTTTCACACTTACCTGCGATTACTTTCGATTTATATACTTTTTGTTGTAAGTTCTTATATAAGATTTCATTTACTAATGTAGATTTACCTGAGCCTGATACTCCTGTTACAGCAATAAATTTGCCTAAAGGAAATTTAACATCTATTTTCTTTAAGTTATTTTCTTCGGCTTTTAAAACTTCCAAGAACTTGCCATTGCCTTTTCTTCTTTTCTTAGGAACTTCTATCTTAAGTCTTCCTGAAAGATATCCTCCGGTAATACTATCTTTACATTTCATTACTTCTTCAGGTGTTCCACTGCAAACAACATAGCCACCATTTTCTCCAGCTCCCGGGCCAATATCGACTAAATAATCACTTTGCATCATAGTATCAGTATCATGCTCTACAACAATTAAAGTATTGCCTAAATCTCGCATTTGTTTTAAGGAATCTATTAATCTTTGGTTATCTTTTTGATGAAGACCTATTGATGGTTCATCAAGAACATATAAAATTCCTGATAATTTACTTCCTATTTGCGTAGCAAGTCTTATTCTTTGAGCTTCGCCTCCTGAAAGAGTTGCAGCCGTTCTACTTAATGATAAATAAGAAAGTCCTACATTAATTAAAAAATCTAATCTTGAGATAATCTCTTTAAGTATTAGATTACTTATACTTGCTTGCTCTTTAGTAAGTTTTAAGTTTTCTAAAAATTCTTTTAGTTCAGAAATATTAAGTTCAGTTAAATCAAAGATATTCTTTTTATTAATAAAGACATTTAAAACTGATTCTTGTAACCTAGTTCCATGACAAGTTTCGCAAGTAGATTCTACCATGTAATTAGCAAGCCACTCTCTTATCCATGAAGAAGTAGTTTCCATATATCTTCTTTGTAAGATATTAATTATACCTTCATAATAATCATTTACATATCTTGTATTACCATTTTTAGCTACATATTTAAAATCAATCTTTTCTTTAGTACCATAAAAAATAATATCAAGCTGTTTACGAGTTAGTTTTTTGACTGGAACATCCATATCAATATTATAGTGTTCACACACAGTTCTTAACGCTGTTGAATAGATATTATTCTCCGCATTAATAGGAAGTAAGGCACCTTTGTTTAAGCTTCGATCTTTATCAGGCATGATTAAATCTTCACTAATTCTAAGCTTAGTACCTATACCTTTACAATCTTCACAAGCTCCATATGGTGAGTTAAAAGAGAATAATCTTGGCTCAAGTTCAGGAATTGAATAATTACATTTAACACAAGCGTAATGCTCACTCATAACTAGCTCTTCATCATTATGAAGAATAACAACTTTACCATCCGCTAAATTACATGAAGTTTCTAAATCTTCAAAGATACGACTTCTTTCATCATCAGATACGGTTAGTTTATCGACTACAACATCTACCATATCCTTAATGTTTTTTTCAAACTTTAGATCTTCATCAATGCCTTTGAATTCACCATTTACACGAAGTTTAGTATAACCATTTCTTTTTAACTCTTCAATTTCATCTTTATGTGTTCCCTTTTCACCATGAATAATTGGCGCCAAAATAGTAATCTTTTCGCCTGTAAAAGCCATAATTTTATTAGTCATTTCTTCAATGCTTTGGCTAGTAATAGGTATCTTATGATTTGGACAATATGGTACACCAATACGAGAAAATAAAAGACGAAGGTAATCATATATCTCAGTTATTGTTCCTACAGTAGAACGAGGGTTTTTATTTGTTGATTTTTGATCAATAGATATCGATGGAGATAATCCTTCAATCGAATCAACATCAGGTTTATCCATATTACCAATAAATTGTCTAGCATAAGCAGACAAACTTTCAACATATCTTCTTTGACCTTCAGCAAAAATAGTATCAAAAGCAAGGCTACTTTTACCACTTCCTGATACTCCTGTCATAACAATCAATTTATTTTTAGGAAGCTCAATATTAATGTTTTTTAAGTTATTTTCTCGAGCACCTTTAACAATTATTTTATCCATACCATACCTCTTTATTATTATGGCCACCTTTTTATAAAAGTGAACAAATATTTGCCAAAATATTATAACACAGCCAACCAAAAATAACTAGCCATAGCTAGTTATATTTAAATTAAGCATAATAAAAAGAGTATATTCTACTCTTTATATTGTTTTCTACTTTTGACTTCCGCTTACAGCATTTTTACATGTTGTATTAGTTGGACTTGTTATACACTTAACACATGTTTGATAGTCAGCTTCAACATCACTAAATCCGTTAACAATACTAAATAATGCTGATACGATTGTTGGAATAAAGAAGATAAATACTGCAGTAATAAATTTCTTAATTAAAGAATTAACAGCAGTCTTAATTTCTTTATCATCATCAGATATAACTGCCTTTCCTAAAGCTACAACACCTAGAACGATAAGTATTGCAGGGATTATAATTTTTAGTACTAGTACAATATATCCAATAAATTGGAATATTACTGATGTGTTATAACAAAAACCCTTATTGCCACCTATATTCATAATATAAACACTCCTTTTTTCTAATTTTATTTTAAATTATTTACCTTGGGATGTCAACTAAAATACACCTATTTAACGGAAAATCCCAAATACACCTTTATCTTCGTCATCACTAAAACGTGTAAAGCCTAGAGCAAGAAGAAAATCTGATATAACTTTAATATTATCTTGCTTATCATCAATAGATGGAATGTTATAGAAAACTTTACTTCCTGATTCTTTTTCAAAATCATTTACATCATTGGAAGACAATATACTTCTATTTAAAACGATTTTTTTATCTTTTAGTTTTTCAAAGATTCGATTATCATCTCTAATAAGTCTATTTAATTGAATAATTCCAGGTTCAATTAAATATATGACGTCATGGCAATATGATGCACTTTCATCATTAGTAACATCGATTAAGATTACTTCGGCATCACTATTTCTTTGTAAATAATTATCTAATTCATATGGGGATATTGAATTACACTCATTATCTCCAAAAAAAGCAAAATCTCGCTTTTCTGTTTCTACAGCTTTAACCTTATATAATCTTTCTAAATGTTTTTTTAGTATATAAGTGAGTGTTGTTGATCCCGCGTGTTCAGTTATGTTTCTTATACCAATTATTCTTTGGCCAATAAAGCCTTCCGTATTAGAAACTTCACCACTATTAAGCCTGTGTCTTTGTCCAACGTCTTGAACTGCGCCATTTAATTGATGAAACCTTGCTACATCTTTATATGTATTAGGATTATCCATCAAAAAAGTGATTGCATCTATATTCTTAGTAAAATTATAAATTCCCATTGAAACAAGTTGAGATAAATACATTGCTGAATTAACTTTAGGTGAATCATCAAGAAGTAATATAACTTTACTCATATCAAGAGCTACAGATAATCTTTGAATTGTATTAATATCTTCATAATTTTCTAGAGCAGTTATATCTAAAATCATTTTGTTAAAGAAAAAGTTTTTAAATTGAACTGCTAAATCTTCTATAGTAAATACACCATTGATATTTTTAATGACATCAATGTTTAAGTTTGACAACAATGTTTGATATTTATTTGATACTATGACATTCATAATATATCCTTTCTATGAATAAAGTGGTTTAGTTTCTCCTACAGCCTTAAAGTTGAATAGCTCATTAACAATAGGAATATCTAAACTATAAAAAACAATTACTTGATAATAGTATTTGGTTACAGCACCACGGTCTCCATTACTAGGAATTTTAACAATGCAAAAAGCTGCCTTGTCATTTCCCATTACTTTAGATCCATTTCTTTGATATCCTTCAACTTCGATATCTCCCTCTGCTTCAGGGCATCTACCTACTTGACGATATGAATTAGCTTGTAAAGCATCAACAATTTGTTCAATTACTTCATTATTATCTAAGCCACTACCCTCAATGTTTTCTGCACTCATATCAAAACCACCAGAACTTTCAATTATTGAAACAATCTGGTCTTTAACAGCGAAAGCATTTGAGTGATTAATAGTAAATGCCATTATGGCCGTAAAAATTAAAACTAAAGCAATTACCACAATAAATATTTGAGTTCCACCAATACTTTCCTTCATCTTTTTATCCTTTATAATTGCATCTTATAGTTTGTTCTGTTCCGTTCTTATCTTTATATATACAGTCTACCATACCATCATCATCAGGTTGCGTTGAACATTTAGATTTTTCACACGCTGTCTGAGAGACAAAATTAGTCTTTATGATAGGCCATATTGTAAAGTAAAAAAAAGCTACCAAAATTGATATACATATTGCAACAACTATACCACTTGATAGATCAGAAGTAGCTTCTTTCATAATTCACCTTTTTTATTAACTTTCTGTACAATCACATTGAATTGTATCGTCGCTAACTGTTAGAGTTCCGTCGTCATTTTCAATGTTATAATGGCATTCTTGTTTTCCATCTTGACATGCATTACATTGAGTAGCAGAAGAACAATATGTTCTAGCTCTTAAACTCGCTCTTAAACTTGGTAATAAGAATGCTGTGAATATACCTAATACAGCAGCAATTGCTACTACAGCAATAACAGTTGTACTTAATTCGCCTGTTGCTTCTTTCATTTAATTATCTCCTCCTTATTATATTCTTATTTTTATTATAGCAAAAAGCATTTTTTTTATCAATAAATATAAAGATACTATTGTAAATATTTATATTTTTCGACACCTAGCTTCATCAAAAAACTCTAATTCAGGATTTACTTTTCTTATTTTGCCTTCATCATCGTATTCGAATGTTACAAACCAACAGCTTCTTTCACAAGGCATATTATGAGAAAGTTCCACTGGTAGCTCATCTATTAAAGAAGCGGTTTGAAAAATATGAGTTGTCCCAATAGGCATATAAAGACTATGATGAATATGTCCTATTTGCAAAATATCTGGTTTAAAATCATCCTCTATTTTATTATAAAATCTTGTCAATCTATCCTCGATACTTGGTCTTTTTTTATCATAACCATGATACATTCTCATTTTCAAAGGTCCTAAGCAAATATCAGCAAGATCATGACCTAAATATACAATATCATCCCTAAGTTCAGCAATTTTAGCAATAACGTCTACTCCTTCGATACACAAAAAGGAAGTATCATGATTTCCCGCTATTGTATAAAACTTTATAGATTTTGATGTAGGATGAATATTTGCGACATAATCAATCATTTCTTCCGATTTATAAATCCTTGAGCAAGCCAAAAAATCTGGCCTATTTGAATAATTGCCATTAGTAAGATCACCCGAACAGAAAATATGATTAATTCCCCTATCTTCACACTCTCGATAAATTCTAGCCATAATATCAGATCTATCATAAAGTGAGCCATAATGAACATCAGATAAAAGACAAACGCTAAAACGCGAATTTTCTTCAATTGTCATTTCTGAATTAAATCTTTCTCTTATATTAATATGGCTTACGGCAGGAATTCCTGATGAATCAGGTTTTACTTTTTGGGGTATATCATCAATAATATCATAAGGTTTTCCTTGGGCTTTTAAATAAAGAACCATTTCATATAGAGTTTGTACTTCAACTTCTAAAATTGAGCAAATCTCTTCAACGGATCTTTTCTTGTTTATTAGGTATCTTAGTTTATCCAAAGTTTGCTTATCCATTATATACTCCTAGTACTTACAATTTAATTTTAACACCCATTATACCTAAATTAAATATTATTTATATAATTATTAAATTGTGCTATAATGCTAAAGGAAAAACGGGTGATTTTATGAAAAAGATTAAAAATGTAGCTATTATAGCTCACGTTGACCATGGAAAAACATCCCTAGTAGATGAAATATTAAAATATACTGGAACATTTAGAGAAAATGAAAATGTTGAAGCTCTTTCCATGGATTCTAACGCAATTGAAAGAGAAAGAGGTATTACTATCCTAGCTAAAACGACAGCTGTTTTCTATAATGATTATCGTATCAATATTCTAGATACTCCTGGCCATGCTGACTTTGGTGGTGAAGTTGAAAGAATTATGAAAATGGTTGATGGTGTTTTACTTGTCGTTGATGCCTATGAAGGTCCAATGCCTCAAACTAAATTCGTATTAAAGAAAGCTTTAGAGGCTGGTTGCAAACCAATCGTAGTAATTAATAAAGTAGATAAACCTACTTCTAGAGTTAAAGAAGTTGTTGATGAAGTTCTAGAATTATTTATGGAACTTGGAGCAAATAATGATCAACTTGACTTTAAAGTGGTTTATGCTTCTGCTATGAATGGTACATCATCTCTTGATCCAAATCCAAGTACTCAAGAAAAATCATTTAAATGTTTACTTGATTTAATATTATCAGAGATTAAGGATCCAAGTGGTGATGAAAATGCGCCATTCCAATTTCAACCTGCTCTACTTGACTACAATGACTATGTAGGAAGAATTGCAATTGGTCGTATTTTTAATGGTAAAGTTAAAGTTGGCCAAATGGTAAATTGTCTAAGACTAGATGGCAGCGAAAAACAATTTAGAGTTCAAAAGCTATTTGGTTATGTAGGTTTAAAAAGACTTGAAGTTGAAGATGCCGAAGCTGGAGATATCGTTGCTATCGCCGGTCTTGAAGATATTGAAGTTGGTGAAACAATAACAGAGGTTGGTAACCATGAAAGACTTCCAATATTACATATTGATGAACCAACACTTCAAATGACATTTGGCGTTAACTCTTCTCCTTTCTCTGGTCAAGACGGTAAAATTCTTACCTCTCGTAAGATTGGCGAAAGACTATATAAGGAAACGCAAAGAGATGTTAGTCTTAAAGTTGAACCTCTTGATAGCGAAAGTTTTAAGGTTTTAGGCCGTGGCGAACTACACCTTTCAATATTAATTGAAAATATGCTTCGTGAAGGTTTTGAACTCGAAGTATCTAAACCTCGCGTTATTATTAAAGAAATTGATGGTGTTAAATGCGAACCATATGAAGATTTACAAATTGAAATTGAAGAAGAATATATGGGAGCAGTTATCGAGGAACTATCTGCAAGAGGTGCTATTCTTGATAATATGACTCATATCGGAAATGTTCTAAAAATAAGTTATACAATTCCATCACGTGGCTTAATTGGTTTTGCTACTAACTTCATGACTCTAACTAAAGGTTATGGCATTATGAACCACGTCTTTAAAGAATATTTGCCTTGTACAGATATTAATATTGGCGAAAGAAAACTTGGCGTTTTAGTAGCCTCTGAACAAGGAAAAGCTACAGCTTACTCTTTAGGAGCTTTAGAAGATCGTGGTGTAATGTTTATTGAGCCTAACGATGAAGTTTATGAAGGCATGATTGTTGGTGAATGTAACAAAAACAATGATTTAGCAGTTAATGTTGTAAAAGGTAAAGAGCTTACAAATACTAGATCAGCCCATGCTGATAAAACTGTAGTTCTTAAGAAAGCTAGACCTATCACTTTAGAATATGCTCTTGATTATATTAATCAAGATGAACTCGTAGAAGCTACACCACATCATTTAAGAATGCGTAAAAAAATACTTAATACAGAAGAAAGAAAGAAATTTGATGCTAGAAAATAGCATCTTTTTTTTTACAATTTTTATATATCTTTAAAAATGCTAAACAACTGTATTAATCATTCTCCACCATAACAGCTACATGATCTCGTATTTTTAGCATCATACTTAACTACATTATTGCTACTATCAGTAATTACTAAAGTATAGCTATGTTTTGAGCCAATTTTATCAGTAATCGATATAGTACTCCAATCTTCACTAGAAGTAATTGTTAGAGCTTGTAATGGATTATAACTGCCATAATTATAACAAGAATTACATCCGCTTGATGCACAAGTATAATTTTCTAATGAATATGTATAATTGCCTGTTCCTCCAGATAATTTAAGAGAAATTGATAAATTATTACAGGCATTTTCGTTCATAGTTGAATTTTCTATTTTTAATGGTTCAGCGACTATTTTATCGAAATAAAGTTTACAGCTTTGGCTTATATTGCTAATTATTTCAATTTTATTTTCTTTAAAAGAGATGCCTTTGCAATCACTTTTGTCAGTATTAAGTTGATAACTTTTTTCATCTGGCCAAGTTTCTTCCATCCACGGATCATATTGAGTATTATTGCTTTCATTTTGAACCATTATTGCCATTGCAGAATTTAATTCATTATTAGAATTTTTATTATAAATGTTTAATATTATTGTTAAACTAGTAATCATAATTATTACAATTATTTTTCTTTTCATAGGGCCTCCTTTGTAAATTGACGGTTATTAGTCATCTTTTATACCCTTCATTTTTCCCATTGTCTCAAAAAAAAAAAAAAAAAAAAA
>CANPXU010000003.1 GCA_947586825.1 uncultured Bacilli bacterium
CTTTGCCTTCACTTTATAACTTTTTGTATTTCCTAATTCGAATATCCATTTCGAATATCCTAGTCAAAATTCACCTAAGAAAAAAGTTTCAACTATTAAAAAAGAACCTTTATTAGGTTCTATCTTTTACGCATATTATCAATAGCTAAAGCCAAAACAGGGCTCATTTCTTCAGGAACATCATCCCGACTGCACAAATCTCTATACATGCCATCAAGATAATGAGTAGGAACATTTAATATTTCTTCGCACCCT
Organism: uncultured Bacilli bacterium; assembly: GCA_947586825.1. Classification (GTDB taxonomy): domain Bacteria; phylum Bacillota_I; class Bacilli_A; order RF39; family UBA660; genus UBA6448. The sequence goes on from CANPXU010000003.1 coordinate 256, forward strand.
ATTAAAGAATAAAATTCTCGCTTTGCAACAACGGTGCCCGTTGCTAGGTCGACAATAAGCTCATTATCCGGAGTACTAAAAAATGAATGAAAACATCTTCCCTCTAAACAGTTAGCCATTAATATAGTAGTAGCATAATAACCCGGAAAATAACTAGCTAGATTAAAAGTAACATTATGGCATTGGCTAGAAAGTGTTTTAGTATCTATAGAATAACCATGATGTTCTTGAACCCACTTTTCAGCACTTTCTATATGAGCCGAATTTTCGCCCATACCAATTTCTAAACCTGATTCATCTATAGTAATAGGTGTATAAATATTTAAGTCTCTTATTAAAATAGCCAAAAAATTAGCAAGTTCTTTAGGAGTACTCGGCAATAGGAGAATTCTAGCTAAAGTTGGAATGAAAAATCTGAAATTGCTGTTTTCTTTTCTTAATAAAGATAGGCATTCTTGCTGAACAATAGGAATACCAGAAAATAAAAGGATATCAAATAACTTAACTATGTATGCATCGACATTATCTAAGTCAATAAAATCACTTATATGAAACTTTTGGTCTAAAGCATCATATATAGCCTTCGCTCTTTTATCTTCAGAACGCCTTGAATCAATCTCTATTTCATTATATTTTCTATCAAAATAATTCATATATAACCCCTTTAATTGAGTATATATTCTAGCATAAAATGGTATAAAGTCAAATAAATGAATATTTTTCTCTTTTTTTACTATTATATTTACTAGGAGAAAAAACATGAATATCATACCCATGGTGTTGGATAGTAGTAATAATAAAGAAACTATATATGACATATATTCTTTACTTTTAAATCATCGTATTATTTTCTTAACAGGAGAAATTGATGATAATATAGCTAGCTTAATAACTGGCCAACTACTATATTTAGATAGTTTAAATAATGATGATATATCTTTATATATAAATAGTCCCGGTGGTAGTGTAAGTGCTGGCCTCAGTATTTATGACACGATAAAGTATATTAAATCAAATGTTATTACTATTGGCCTTGGTATGTGTGCTAGTATGGGAGCCTTTATTCTTTCTAGTGGAGATAAAAGATACGCTCTTCCCAATTGTGAAGTTATGATTCATGAACCTTTGGGAGGAGGTTCTGGTCAAGCTACTGATATAAAGATACTTAGTGATCATATTTTAAAAGTGAAAGATAAGATTAATCATATCTTAGCTAAAAACACAGGCAAAAAAGTTTCACAAATTGAAAAAGACACTCGATGTGATAATTACATGAGTGCCGAAGAAGCCCTAAAATACGGACTTATTGATAAAATAATTAAAAACGATTAATCAAAACGAATTATAATTTCATTATCGGTAGAATATAAATATTTTTCTTTAGCATATCTTACAACATATTCTGGATCTTGCATTTTAGCTACTTCACTAGATAATTTTTTTTGCTTTTCTAATAAAGATTCATATTTATTACTAAGATTATTTGCTTCTTTACGATTTTTATATATTTGCGTTATATCTTTAGATACACTAGAAACTAAACAAACTAACAATATAATTATTGTTAGGGAAATAAACAAAAGTCTTCTTTTTTGCTTTCTAGTACTCTTCACCCTGTTATCCACCTTTGTACTTTAATCGTAAACTTATGAAAGAATAAAGTCAATGAGCATAGCTAGTATTTACAAGCATTTTTACATATTTTAAAAAATACCTAATTATTTTTTAGGTATTTTTTCTTTTAATTTATTATATATTTTAAGAGGTACTCTTTTACTTTTAACAAGATATCCTATATAGTAACCTACGATGAATAAAAATAGATAAAAGATATGAAAAATTCCACTTGTTAGTTTATAAAAAATAATTAAATAAACTATAGCATAATCAAACATAAATAGTAATGTAATTAAGACTTTTACTATCGTTGCTTCTTTTTTAATAAATAAGTAATTAATATATGATAAGAAAAACAAAACAAAACCATAGATAAAATTAATAAAAAGAGCTTTTAACTGAAGAGATACTATCATTTAAAGAGTTTACTAATTAAGCTTTCTTCTTTTTTCTTAACGGCTTTATCTACATAATTATAGCCATTTATTTTACCCTTGATTTTGATTAATCCCTCGTGAGTGTCAAGATTTAATAGTTCTAATCCTTGGCCTGTAATATGAATAGGTCCTAAATCCGTTTCGATGATAAACTCAGTATTATCAAAGCTTACTATTTTGCTAACTCCATTTAAAGTCATAAGTGATCTATCAATAATTTTAAGTTCACTACTATTATTTATTTTATCATTCATAGTATTCCTCCATTTAATAATATGAATGATATATAAGTTTATGACATGAAAAAAGCGACATAGTCGCTTGATTATTATTCTTCGTCAGTATTTGTAGGATTATTATATTCTTCTAAAATCTTGTCTTCGAATAATTTTCTAGTTTCAGCATTAATTGGATGAGCTATATCTTCATAGCGATCATCGGCAACCTTTCTACTAGGCATTGCGATGAATAGCTTTTCATCACCTTCGATAATACGGATATTTCTTACAACAAAACAATTATCAAGTGTAACTGTTGCATATCCTTTCATACGAGATCCTTCTCTTTCAGTCTTGTGAACTTTTACAGATGTAATTTCCATTTACCTCACTCCTTCTTGTTATCCACAATTATATTTTATCTTATTTAAATGGCATTTTCAAGATATAAAATCATAAATATTTCACATTTATATCTTTTGTTATAATATCGCGATAAGCAAAGCTTTTTTCTTCGCCATTTTCTAAAATAGTAAAGATATTTGGATAAACCTTATATATAGGTCCTTCATAGTAATTTATTTTATTGCGCATGCCATAGACTGTTATATGAACTTTTTTACCTATATCATTTTGAATCTTTGCTTTTATATCATCTAAGTTCATCTAGGGAACCCCACATACATTAACCCTGGTGTAATAATACCACCAATACCATTTGTACCATATTTTGTCTTTTCTAAAATACTTACTAAATCTATTGGCTTATTTCTCTCAGTCAAAGCTATATCGGTAGCTATAATTGCGGGATCTAGCGCATGGATATTAACTCTTTTAGGACTTGAAGCAAAATTAGCGCCTGCTTTAATTAATTCTTCATAATCACTTTGGCAAGCACCGGCGATTATGACAAGCTTTTCTTGGCTTTTTTCATACTTACGAGCCGCTCTTATAGCCTTAACAAAATTTTTGGAATTTTTATAATTATTAATATTTTCTTTAGTACCGTTTTTAGAATAAAAAGCATCATGGCCAGTGATTATTACAATGTCAGGTTTAAATTCTGTTAATAAACCTATTATTTGATCGGCAATGTCTTCTTCATTAATCTTTTTACCAATAGCATATACACCCATTTCTTTATAAAACTTTAAGCACTTATCTAGATATTCATTATCAGCATCAATATGAAGAATTTTACCTGGAAGATAGAAAAAATCATCTCGGGTTTCCTTTTTCGATAACTCGACTTTAAAATCATCTTCAACATCGGTTACCTTTTCTAAATCGCTTATAGTACTATCTGCGCATAATCTTACATATACCCCTTTTAAAAAGACAATATCATCTTTAATATTAATAACCTTAAATACTGTGTCATGATTATATGATTTACGCGTCACATAATCACCAATTTCAATATTCAAATATATCACCAATAAATTATATGTTAAATTATTTAGGTTATTAACATTGTTTCAAAAAAAAGAATGGCTATAAACCATTCTAGTTATTATCATTATTATGATTTTCTTCAATAGGTACAACTGGAGGTTGTGGTATATCTAGTGCTGGACTTACTTCTTCGTGTTTTTCTACTGGAGCAGCAGGGGTTACTTCTGGTGCTGGATGTTCAACAGGTTTAATCTCAGGTATAGCTCCTAAAGATAATCCATCATTTGTACTAGCTGAAGAAACTATTTCTGGTCTTGGAGCTACTACTGTAGCTTGAGGATGATTAACATCTAGTTTTCCAAGTTCAATACCATTTACAAATCTAATAACCTTGTCAACATATTTATTGATAAATTTAGTAATGAAGTTATCCTTCATTGCTTTATTAGCAAGAATTGAAATAACAAAAATAAACTTAATTAATATTAATAAATATTGAACAATACTATCAACAATAGAAATTAGTGAATCTACTGGATCAAATAAATAAAGATTTACTTTTGATACATCTAAAGGTTCCTCTAAATAGTTGCTAATTATACCAATAAACTTATTGAATGTTGATACAACAAGAGGGAAAACGTCAGTTATTAATCCCCATAATGTTGAAAATAAGGTTAATCCTACAAAGAAGGAAACTACCTTCACAATCATTCCTTTAATGGTATCATTGATTTCGCAAAATAATAATATAAATAAAACAACAAGTAATAATGTTTGCCAGCCTGCGAATAAACTGGCTAAAATAATTATAGATGCTAGCCCTGAATTAATTTTTAATTTATTCATTTTATATCCCTTCCTATTATTTTTATTATAAAACAAAATATTTTATGGAAAAAGTACAATCATTTTTCTTTACATTCTTCATACAATTCTTTAAACACTTCTTCAGATAAATCTTCCGCTCGAGCAGTAGAATTTAGTCCATATTTTTTTAATACATTATCAACTATTAAAGAATCATACTTTATCAAATTATTTTTTAAAGTTTTGCGTTTGTGAGCAAAGCAATCTTTTATAAATTGCCAATATTCATTACTAGGTATATCATGTTCTTTATAATTTAATGTTATGATAGCGCTATCAACTTTAGGTGAAGGGTTAAACTCTGTTCTTGGTACCATGAATTCATATTTAACATCATAAAAATGATTGATGAATACAGTCATATAACCATATTCTCGGCATCCAGGTTTACTAGTAAATCTTTCAGCAACCTCTTTTTGAACCATAAAAATCATTTTATTAACATTAATATTTGAATTTATTATCTTTTCAATAATAGGACTTGTTATATAGTAAGGTAAATTACCGATGATATATAAATTATTATAATTATGCTTTTTTAATAAAGAGGGAAAATCTATATTTAATATATCCTCATAAATAATATGGGAACCATATTGATTTAAGTATGCTTCCATATCTTTATCTACTTCAATTGCAAGCCAATTGTTTGTTAAAGAATTTAGATGTTTTGTTAAGGCTCCTCTTCCCGGACCTATCTCAATTATTAAATCGTTTTCATTGCAAACAAATAAAGATACTATTTTTTTAACAATAGTATCATTCTTTAAAAAGTTTTGACCTAAAGATTTTTTAGCTTGCATATGAAATTGTTTCCCAACCACTTCTGATTATATCATAAGTGATAGGCATTCTTCCGACATTTTTAATAGCGTAGTCTACATCAACACTTAATAAGTCAAGATCATTGCCTGTAACACCACGATCAAGTACAATAGCAAGAATAGGTTCGTTTGATATTTTAGGAGCATTAAATCTAACAACAGTTCCACACGGAAGATTTCCACTTGAAGCTACTATCCTAACTTCGCCATATGTATCATCTAAGTAAGTAGTGGCTCCTCCTGATAAGTCTAGATTAGCCATACAAGCAAGTTTTCCTGTACATGCTGGGCAATTATAAACATATCCGGTTAAATCTCCTGTATATGTATCTTTAGCACTATAAAGTGCGTCATAATCAAATTCATCAACTTTTTTAGCCATTGTAGTTAAGTCAACAGCTTTATTTAAGTTGTTGTTTGTTACTTTTGCTTCGTAAATATTAATCTTTGATGAAGAAATAAAAACAACAACACCTAAGATAGCTAATTTTAAAATACGAAAAATATTTTTTCTCATTTCATACCTCATATCCTTAAGCTTAAAAGTATTATAACATTACTTATTTAGCTTGTCAAAAATTCTATGAGTATTTTTAGTAGTTATATTAGCTATTTCTTCGGAAGATAAGCCTAAATATTCGCTTAAAAAATCTACGATATATTTTATATTACCAGGAATATTTTGTGTTCCCCGAAAAGGAACAGGTGTTAAATATGGACTATCGGTTTCTAAAACAAAATTTTCTATTCCTAAATCTTTTATAACTTCTTTGATATGGGCATTTTTAAAAGTTACTACCCCATTTATTCCTAGCTTATATCCCATCTTAATATAAATTTGAGCTGTTTCTTTTGAGCCGGAGAAACTATGTATAACGCCTTTAACATTATATTTCTTTAATGTAGTGATTGTATCTTCCGTAGCATCTCTGCTATGAATAACAACAGGAAAATTATATTCCTCTGCTAGTTTTAACTGTTTTTCTAAAAGAGTTATTTGCTTATTTTTATCAAAGCCTTCATAGTGATAATCAAGTCCTATTTCGCCGATGGCTACTACTTTATCATCTTTGATATATTCTTTTAATATTTCTATGTCTTCATCAGTGTAACCATCTTGGTATTCGGGATGAACTCCAACACAGGCATATACCTCTTCATGATTATGAGCACAATCCATAGCTTCTTTATTAGTTTTGGCATTAGTACCTGCGGTTATAAAAAGGTTAACATTTAAATCTTTACTTGTTGAAATAACCTCATCAATATCAGGATAATATTCTTTTTCCAAGTGGCAATGACTATCGATGAACATTTACTTTTCTACAATCCTTTCAAAGATTATTTCGGCATTATTTAACTTGGTTCCATCAGCTGTTAAGCCAAATGTTTTAGTATCTTCAAAAGATGTATGCTCAGCATTAATATTATTTAAAATCTTTTCTGATGTTTCAGGCATAAATGGTGCGAGAAGTGATGCACATATTCTTATACATTCAATTAAGTTATAAATAACGGTTTTAAGTCTATCTTGTTTACTTTCATCTTTGGCTAAAGCCCATGGAGTTGTATCATCAATATATTTATTACATTTCTTTAAAACATTAATGATTAAGTCAATAGCTTCAGCAACTTTGATTTCATTCATTTTTTGGACAACTTCATCACTTAAAGAACTAACACTTTGAATTAAGGCATCATCTGCTTCTTCCGTAACTTTAGGATTAGATACTACGCCATCAAAATACTTATTAGCCATAGATACGGTTCTTGTAACTAGATTTCCTAATATATTGGATAAATCATTATTAGTTTTTTCAATTAATAATTCTCTTGTAATACTACCATCATTAGCATAAGGAATTTCATGAAGTAAATAATATCTTACTCTATCTACTCCAAATTCTTTAACTAAATCATCAGCATACAAAACATTACCTTTGCTCTTACTCATCTTATCATTATCAAATAAAAGCCAAGGATGACCATAAACAGTTTTTGGTAAAGGTAAGTCTAAAGCCATTAAGATAATTGGCCAATAAATGGTATGGAATCTGATGATGTCTTTACCAATAACTTGTAAGTCGGCAGGCCATAATTTATTGAACTGTTCAGAGCTTCCATCAGGATCATAACCAATGAAAGTAATATAGTTTGTTAAGGCGTCAATCCAAACATAGATAACGTGGCCTTCATCAAAAGTAACAGGGATTCCCCATTTAAATGATGAACGGGATACGCATAAATCTTGTAATCCTGGTTTAATAAAGTTGTTAATCATTTCGTTTTTACGAGACTCAGGATAAATAAAATCCGGATGTTCATTAATATATTTTTCTAAACGGTCTTGATACTTGGATAGTTTAAAGAAGTAAGACTCTTCCTTTTTAGGACTTACTGGTCTACCACAGTCAGGACATAGGCCGTTAACAGCTTGCGTTTCTGTCCAGAATGATTCACAAGGAGTACAATATAGACCTACATATTCACTTTTATAAATATCTCCTTGATCATATAATTTCTTAAATATTTTTTGTACAATAGCTTCATGCTTTTTATCCGTAGTTCTTACAAAACTATCATATGATGTATTCATTACATCCCAAATACTTTTTAGTTCGGCAGCAACATTATCAACATATTGTTGAGGCTCAATAGCGGCTTCTTTAGCCTTAAGTTCTATTTTCTCCCCGTGTTCATCAGTACCAGTTTGAAAATAAACATCATAACCTTCGAATCTTTTAAATCTTGCTATTGCATCTGCTAAAACGATTTCATAAGTATTGCCGATATGTGGTTTTGTAGAGGTATAAGCTATCGCGGTAGTTAAATAAAATTTTGGTTTAGTCATATAAACGCTTCCTTTCTTCAATAAAAAAATCATGAACAAAAGGACGAATTAATCCGCGGTACCACCTTTATTCATGATTTATCATGCTCTCTAATCGATATGGGGATTACCCTCAAAAACTCCAAGACCCACAAATTATTTAAGTTTACTCATTTTCATCAACCATGAGCTTTCTATAAAACTTTAGATAAAAATCCTTCTTTTCCTCGTTTTTGTAAGTCCATATTAACATAACATTTAACTATTTTCAATAATATTTTTAATTATTTTAGCAAACAAATCGTCCTGTTCCAAAGGGACTGAACGCTTATATAAAAGTAGTATTCCAATCGGATTACTATCCTTGATTAAGCACTTAGCAAGAAAGTAACCTTCCAAAATTTCATCATCAAAAGTCATACGTTCAATTTCTTTAGATAAGTAATTCTTTCTATTAATAAGTAAATCTAAAAATAAGGGAGGTAATTTCTTGTTTTCTAAAATACCCTTTGTTAAAAATTTTTCGTTGTCTGATATGAAGATTGCCGCATCTACTAAATCATTTACACTAGATATTATATGCGTACTTTTATCTTTTAGATTATCCATAGCTTCATATTTTTCTAAAATAATTCTCCCATCATCTACTAAAAAAGAAAGACTATCACCTGATTTAATGCCTAAAACCCCGCGTAATTCTTTAGGTATAACAATACGTCCTAATTCATCTATTTTTCTAATAATTCCTGTCGTTTTCAACATTAGCACACTCCACTTATAGTTTGTGCTAATTAAAATACTATATACTATTTAAAAACCTTACAATATATTTAATAAAGTGCTCTTCTAAGTTTTTATAATATAGCGTTATAACAATACAATCATGTTTATAGGAAAGATTAAAATTCCTTGTAATACTCGTGGCTTCATATAAAAGTTTATCGCCTTTGATAGTATTACTTAACTCTTTTGGAAGCTCTATTTCAATTAATCTATCCGTTTGTTTAACATTTTTTATGCCTAACTTTTTAGCTATTTTTTCAAACCATTCTTCATACATATAGTTCTCTAAATTCTCGCTAATTTTGCCAAATCGATCTTCAATAGTCTCTTTAATATTATTAAGCTTATCATAAGAGTCGATTTCATTTATCATTTGGTGAATCTCAATCTTGATTTCCTCATCAGATACATATTCATCAGCAATATGGGTATCAATGTTAATTAGAGATTGATCTTCAATATCATCTTCTTCAACCTCTTCGCCTTTGATTCTTTTCATTTCATCTTCAATCATTTTGGTATATAAAGACACACCAACCATATCAACAAAACCAGCTTGGGAAGAGCCAAAGATATCACCCGAACCTCTTATGGATAAATCACGCATAGCTATTTTATAGCCGCTTCCAAGCTCCGTAAATTCTTTTATAGCTTGAAGCCTTTTAATAGCAATGTCATTAAGCATTTTAGAAGAGTTATACATTAAATAAGCATAAGCTATCTTATCACTTCTACCTACTCTTCCACGAAGTTGATAAAGTTGAGCAAGACCTAGACGATCGGCATCATACACAATCAAGGTATTAGCATTAGGTATATCGATGCCATTTTCAATTATAGTTGTACAAACGATAATATTAAATTTATTGTTGATGAAATCATCCATAATATTATCAAGTTCGTCTTTATTCATTTGTCCATGAGCAAATCTTATTTCTTCTCCGGGGATAAGTCTTCTTATATGGTCAACTTTGTTTTCAATATTTTCCACACTATTATATAAAATAAATACTTGGCCACCACGAGAAAGCTCTTTATAAATGGCATCTTTCAAAATCAAGTCATCTTCACTTACAACATAGGTTTGAACTGGGTATCTATTTTTCGGAGGTGTATCAATAATAGATAAATCTCTTAAACCAGATAAAGCCATTTTTAAAGTTCTAGGTATTGGCGTTGCAGATAGGGTTAAAACATTGATATCGTTTTTCATTTCTTTTATCTTTTCTTTATGTTTTACACCAAATCTTTGCTCTTCATCGACAACCATAAGTCCTAAATTCTTGCATTTGATAGCATCATTTAAAAGTTTATGAGTACCAAATACAATATCTATCGTACCTTTTTCTAATCCTTCGTATATTCTTGCTACTTCTTTAGATGAAGTAAATCTATTTAATAAAGCTATTTCAATTGGCCACTCGGCAAATCGAGCTTTAGCTACATTATATTGTTGACGCGATAAAATAGTCGTAGGACATAAATACATTACTTGAGCATTATTAAGTATTGTTCTAAACATTGCTCTTAAGGCTACTTCCGTTTTACCAAAACCTACATCACCACATAAAAGCCTATCCATAGGATGATCAGAAGACAAGTCATTATATATATCATTGATACTTTTTTGTTGATCATCTGTTAAAGGATAAGGGAAAGATGAAGCAAATAATTCTTCTTCCTCATAAGCTTTGTATTTAGGAGACTTGATTAAAGCCCGAGCTTTATAAAGTTCCATAAGTTCGGCAGAAATATCTTCGATTTTCTTTCTAACATAGTTTCTCGTTTTAAGCCAAGTAGAAGAATTAAGTTTATTTAGCTTAGGAGCTGTTCCATCTTTATCAGAATATTTGTAGATATTACTTATTTTTTCAACAGGTACATATATCTTATCGTTATTTAGATATAAAAGCTGAATATAATCTTTTTTAATACCATTTTTAGTCAAGGTAGCAAGACCATTATAAATACCAATACCGTGGGAAATATGAATAACATAATCCCCTTTTTGTAGTTCATTATAATTGGTTACTTTTTTACCGCCATAGAAGTTATTTTGATATTTATATTCATGCTTAACAATTTCAATATCATATTCACCAATTACGATAAGATTACCTATCATAAAGCCGTGGTTTATCTTCATATTTTGGATAGTTGCATGAGGAAATATCTCTCTTATCTTACGAATCTCCGGTATATTCGAAAGACAAAATACTACCTTTTTATTTTGCTTTTGCCATTTATTAACGTTTTTCTCAAGAAGTTCAAAATCTTGATTAAAGTTTTCAATTGAAGAAGAAGATATGACTAAATCTTTTTTTGATGTTTGAAAATTGTTTAAACATAGCTCATACTTAATAGGAATTTCTTCAAGATCAAACATTATTTTTTCATTAACTTCTTCTTTAGCATAGTATTCCGTTAAATCCTCTTGAAGTTTTCGATAAGATGCCATTATCTGTGGACTATCAATCTTTACTACGATAGGATTTTCAGCATAATCATAAATAGAGCTTTTATCATTATCAATTATTTCATCTACGGGTTTTATAACTACTTTATCAATTTCTTTTAAAGAGGCTTGGGTACTTTCATTAAAATAACGAATGTTATCTACAATATTATCATCAAATTCAATTCTTATAGGATGCTCTTCATTAATTAAGAAAACATCGACAATAAGGCCACGAACAGAAAACTCGCCCGTATAGTTTGTAAGGGTATCTTTATGATAGCCATTATCGACCAAGATACTTACTAGTTCATCTCTTTTAATACTAGTTCCTTTTTCAATAGTGACATGTCTTTGAGCCGTTTGCTTTAAGGAAGGTAAATACTTTAAAAAAGCCATTAAGTTAACGATTATAATATGGGGCTTCTCATCTAGTTTTTCTAAAGTATTTAATCTAGTAAGTTTAAGCTCTGGTGATTGAGCCTTAATCATCGTAGATATAAAATCATCATTTATAAATAATAAAACATCTTCTGTATAGGTTTGAAATAAATTGTAATAATTGTTAGCTTCATATAAAGATGATGTTAAAACTATAATATTTTTATTCTCTTTTTTAAATAAATTTAGCACATAAAAAACGTTTAACTCACTTGTTAAACCACATGTTACAGTTTCATTATCGTATTTAAAATATTGTGCTAAATAGTCCATCATACCCCATTATATCTATTCATTGCGATATCGATATTTTCTGTTACAAAGCAGTTTATTATATCTTTAAAAATATCTTCCTTTAAATAGTCTAACTCTTTCTGGCTAAGCTTAGATAAAACATAATCTCTAGTATCTCCCAATTTATTATTACTGATTCCTACCTTAAGTTGGGCAAATTCTTGGGTTCCTAGACAGTTAATTATACTTTTAATACCATTATGTCCTCCGGAAGACGAGTTATATTTTAACCTAAAAGTTAAAGATGGCAAGTCTAAATCGTCATGAATTACTAAGATGTCCTTAGCATCTACCTTATAAAAATTGGCGATTCTTGCCACAGCATTACCCGATAAATTAACGTAAGTTAAAGGTTTTATGAATAACGCTTTTTCGCCATTTATTGTGATTTCTGCGATTTGAGCATCTTTATCTTTATGCCACTTTAAAGAAGAGTCATAATTATCTAAAATATTGAATCCAACATTATGTCTTGTGTTTTCATATTCTTTTCCAGGATTACCAATTCCAACGATTAATTTCATATGCCCTCCTTAAAAATATTTTTATATGTTTTTAAATTCTCTATACAGATTTCTTTATTTATTTTAACGCCTTGTTTGCTATTTTTCACGGCTTTCACAAGTACTATACGGGGATTTTCTCCTTTTTTCGTAGATATTAACTGAATATTTTTGATATTTATTTGATATTTACTTGCAAGAGTAATTAGTTCATCTAGTCTTTCAGCACGATGAACTATGTATAAATTTCCTTTGTTTTTTAAGTAAGTTCGACTTATCTTAAATATATCTTCCATCGTAAGGCTTAATTCATGTCTTGCAACGGCTTTTTCCTTTACTTTATTGATATTTATATTCTCATTTGTTTTAAAAAAAGGCGGATTACACACTATGGCATCAAAATACTCTGCAGAATAGTAATCACCAATATTTTTGACATCATCATTTATGATTTTGAGATTATCTTCAAGCTTATTAAGGATAATTGATTTTTGGCCTAGTTCAAATACCTCCGGCATTAATTCAAAACCAGTAATATTAGCATTTATATACTTAGATAAAATAAGTGATACGGCCATATTTCCTGCACACATATCAAGAATATTATGACCTTTATCTTCTGAGGCATACTCCGCTAAAAGGATGGAGTCTAACGAAAATTTAAAGTACTCACTATCTTGGTAAATAAAGCGGTCTTCGTAGTCAAATAAATCATTTTTTACTAGCATTTAGTTCATCTGCCTTAACTTCTATTTTTTCTTCATCTACCAAGACTTTATATGTTCTATTTAAAATATCGACACTAATTATAGTTCCTTCTTTTCCATTAACTTTTATAATACTTCCGGTTGGCATAAGACCTTTAGAACAGCGAAGATATTCATCCTCTTCATAGCAAAGACAGCATAGTAAACGACCACAGCAACCATTGATCTTACTTGGATTTAAAGCTAAATTTTGATTTTTGGCCTTGTTTATAGATATTGACTCAATTTGATTTAAAAATCTTGAACAGCATAATTTTTGACCACATATTCCTACACCACCGATAAGCTTAGCTTTATCTCTTGCTCCAATTTGGCGAAGTTCAATTCTTGTGCGATATACAGCAGCTAGCTTACGAGTTAGTTCTCTAAAATCAACGCGATCATCCGCAGAAAAGTTGATTAATAGTTGAGATCTATCAAAATTAAAATTAGCGTTAATAACAGACATGTCAAGATTTAGTTCTTTTACAAATTCCTTGCATTTTTTAACGGCACTACACCCATCTTTTAGATTTTTGTAATAAATTTCATCATCTTCAGGTGTTGCAATTCTTAAAATATCCTTTAGTTCATCATTAGAAACATCAGCATTCTTTTCAGCAACAACTCTACCATATTGCATACCTTTTTCTGTTTCTACGATGACATTATCATTTATATTAACTTCAAAATTAGCCTTAAAACTATATGGTTTACTAGTGTTTTTAAATAATACCGAATATACTTTATAATCCATTTGCTTCACCCATTTCTATTACAAAGCTATCTAAAAGTAAGCTCAAATTCATATTATAATTTAATTCAGACAAGTATTTTTCAATAATTTCTAGCTTTTTAATTATATTAAAATCTTTGCTTTTCCGAAAATCAAATTCATAAGTATTATATATTAAATTCAACAAACATACAATTTGTTCTTGGGTAGTTAATTGTTTTAATACCACATTCAAATTATACCAAGTAAGATTTTCTTTGCCATTTTCAAGCTTCTCATAGTATTCATTTGCAATGTTTTGGCATAAAGTAAATTCTTCATTACTTAATGATCCTTGCAAACTCTTTTGTTCATCAAACATTTTAATAAGTTCACAACGGCTTACAATAGTATTAGCAACACTATCTTTATTACGTGTAATATAAAATCCCAAAATATTATCTTCAGGTTCTTCAAGAAATTTAAGCATTTTATTAAATGAAGTATCATTCATCTTTTCGGGATATTTTATAATATAAATATTATAAGGGATATACACAGGCATAAGGCTAAAAGCCTTTTTTAAGCTATTTATGACATCGGTTTTAATGCTTTTACCATCAGGCTCAATTGTAATTATTGAAGGAATGGTTCCTTCATCAATTTGGTGACATATATCGCATTTACTGCAATTTTCTTCATATTCCATGGAACATAGCATCTTTTTGATAAACTGTATTAACTCTTTATAGCATTTTTCGACATCTTTTGTCTCAAATAAATAAGCGTGAGCTAATTTATTCTCACGAAATAATGTTAGTAAATTGTTAAATACTTCTTGTTCCACTTCTCTCCTTTATAAAACTAGTACTAAAATAGCTAAAGTTAATATGCCTGGAATACCAAAAATAGTTACAAAAGCTACATTAATTATATTTATGGGTATCATAATATTTAAAGAAGATATCATTAAGTTTAAAGCATATAGCATAAGAATTGTAATAATTACTCGTTTTATTATAGTAAATACTTTTTCCATTTTATCCTCGATGTTAAACTATATGCAAGATATATTATATTATGCTATTTTCTTACGATCTTCCAAGGCTTTATCTAGGGTTAAGACATCTAAATATTCAATTTCAGCACCCATAGGTAAGCCATATGATAGCCTAGAAATTGTTACATCTTTTTTCTCAAATTTCTTCTTAATATATAAAGTTGTTGTTTCACCTTCGATTGATGATTTTAAGGCTAAAATAAGCTCTGGTTTTTCTAGGGCCTCTACTCTTTTTACTAACGAGGCAATAGCTATATCATCTGGTCCAACATTATTTATTGGTGATATAAGACCATTTAAGACATGATACACACCTTTATAATTACCTGCTTTTTCAAAAGAAAAGACACTTTTGTAATCTTCAATAACACATATTAAATTATGATCTCTATTTTCATCACTACAAATTGGACAAATATCTTGATCTGTTAAATTATTACAAATTTGGCATGGATGTAGTTTTTGCTTAGCTACAAGCAAATTTTGTGAAAACTCACTTACTTCTTCATCATCAAGATCAAGAGTGGCAAGAGCTAATCTTTCAGCACTTTTTTCTCCAATTGTTGGTAATTTTTTATAAAAAGAAATTAGCTTTTCTAAACTGCCAGGATAGACCATAATTAAAATAGTCCACCCATTTGTGAATAAGTTCCTAGTTGTCCTTCTGTTTCTTTATCTATTTTAGCAAGTCCGTCTTTTATAGCTAACATTATCATATCCGCTAAAATATCTTTATTCTCGGCATTAAATGCATCATCTGAAAGTATTTCTACGGATTTAACATCTCTATTGCCTTTAAATTTAATGCTTACCCAGTCTGATTTTCCTTCAAAATCCATGGCATCAATTTTATCTTTCTTAGCCATAATATCACGTTGCATTTTTTGGGCTTGCGCCATAATTTGTTGCATATTCATATAGTTTCCTCCTTTATTTAACTTCTATTTTACTATTTAAAAATATGTCTTCAACTATTTTTTTTGAATCGGCAGCTTTAGGTTCTTCCTTCATTTCATACTTTATGTTTTTAGCAAGATTATCTTTATACTCTTGCATATATTTTCCCCATGCTTCTTCACTTACCGCCGTTAATTTATACTTTTGATTAACATAGCTTTCTAATGCATCTTCAATATTAGTAATTATATCATTAATATTATCAGCAGTAGCATCAATATCTGCCTTAATAACCCAATTAGTATCTGATGCTAGAACAATTGTAGTATCAATTAACAAAGCTCTCTCTTTTTTCATTTTTGCTAATTTTATAAACTTTTCCCAAACTTCCTTAGCATCTATTAAATAACTTTTGTTAGCATTTACGAAACAATTATTAACTCTAATGGCGCAAAGCTCTGTATTTACTTTTGGGAAATAATTTTCAGTATTCGAATCGTTTTTTTGAGCATCATCTACTGTCTCTTCTACTTCCTTTGTTATTTTTACATCATTTCCCAAGGGTTTATCAAAATTATTAGTCACTTCTTGAGTGTCGCTTTTTCCGGCAGTTTCTATTTCCCGGGAAATATTTTTTGTAAATTTATCAGCGTAGTCTAGCAAGATTAATTCTAAATTCGTATATGGGTCGATATTAACATTGCATTTATATATTAAAGAAGATATCTCAAATGCCATTTCTTTTAAAGCTGCATATTCAAGTGTCCCTTTATAATTATTCAACTTAATATCAACAGCAACCTTTTCAATTGCACGGATCAATTTTTTACAAAGAGTTTTAAAATCAGTTGAGTGGCTTTGAGCAAACTCAATGAAAGACAACACTTTATCAACATCATTATTGCCAATAGCATCTATTACATCATTTATTTCTTTGTTTGATATCAATCCCAAAGAATCTAGTACTACTTCTTGCGTTATTTTAACTTTATTTTTTGATAATTGATCTAAAATACTTAAGGCATCACGCATTCCGCCATCAGCAAAGTCTGCAATTTCAGTTAATGCGTCATCATCAATATCAATTGTTTCCTCTTTTGCTATTTTCCGCATATTATCAACAATGTCTTTATTACTTATTTTTTGAAAATCAAGGCGTTGGCATCGTGATAGTACGGTTATTGGTACATCCTCGATATCTGTAGTAGCTAAGATAAAAACGACGTGGCTTGGTGGTTCTTCAAGCGTTAATAGCAAAGCATTAAAAGCACTAGTACTTAGCATATGTACTTCATCAATTATATACACTTTATATTTAAAATTTGCAGGTGTTAGCTTTATATTATCTATGATTTCTCTTACTTGATCAACACCATTGTTTGAAGCAGCATCTATCTCATAAATATCACTACTTTGCCCAAAATTAAGGCAATTTTCACACTTATTACATGGTTCTCCATCAACAGGATCTAGACAATTGATTGCCTTAGCAAATATCTTAGCAGTACTAGTTTTACCAGTTCCCCGCGGTCCAGTGAAAATATAAGCATGTGATATTTTATTGTTTATTATGCTATCTTTTAAAAGTTCAATAGTTCTATTTTGTCCAACAACATCGTTAAAAGTTGAGGGTCTATATTTCCTGTATAATACTTTGTAATTCATAAGAACCTCCTTTATCATTATACCAATAAATATAGTTTTATTCTATCTTTTGTTTTTAAAAAATGTAGAAAGAAGATTGCTGAATTTTGAAGCATTATTGGTCTCTAATTTATTATAAGAAACCGAGAATGATGATTCATTAAATTTTGAATCGGTAATGTAATATACACGGCTGATTCTACTTTGTTTAATTACTTCAGCACACATACAGCAAGGGCGCAAAGTCACATACATTTCACACCCATCTAAGCGCCAATCTTTAAGCTTTTTTTCCGCCTTTATAATGGTGTCTATCTCAGCATGGTTAATACAGCAATGAGACTTTTGGCGAGTGTTATGGCCTTTTGCTATTATCTTTCCGTCTTTAACAATTACGCATCCGACAGGTACTTCATTCTTTCTATAAGCTTTTAAAGCTTCCTTATATAATATTTTTTCTACATCATTCATAATAATTCACCAACAAAAAAGTGCACACAAACAGGGATTGATGTGGCTGCCTTCTTCCGAATCTGACCAGGTTACAATATATTTGTTGCACGAATAAATAATATCAAATACTTAGCATAAAAGCAAATAAAAGCAATTAATGTTTCACGTGAAACATTTTATAATATGAAAGTATTTAATTAATATTATTTATTATTTAAAATTAAAGTTAGATTTCTATATTCAATTGATTTTTTATTTATGTTTCACGTGAAACATTGACATTTTTTGCCTATAAATAAGGATTTTATCGTTAATTTAAACAGTTTATGCAACTATATTTTTTAATTGTACTGTTGTTATCTTTACAAAATCTATGCTGCTTTTTTGTATAAGTTTTATAGATAATTAAATTTTAATTTAACGTGTCACATTATGCAAATTCCCAAATCTAGGCGTGTGAATTGTTAAAGTTTTCCTAAAATATGCCAAAAATTCAATATATGTATTATTGTTATCTTTACAAAATTGCATAATAAAAGTCCAATCATTTCGATTGAACTTTATTTTTTATTAGGTTTCGTTTAAAGAATTATCTTCTGATTCTTCTTCAGGTGTTGCTTCTTCTTTATCTACTAAACTTATTGCTGCTACAGTTTGTTCATCTTTAAGATTAATCAATCTTATACCTTGAGTTACTCTTCCTAGTACTGATATTTGTTCTAGAGGCATTCTCATCGTCATTCCTGTGTTACTTACAATAATTATGTCTTGGTTATCTTTTGCCACCTTAACGGCTACTAAATTACCATTCTTTTCAGTTATATTTAATGCCTTAACACCTTTGCTTCCACGTTTAGTTTGACGGTATTCTTCAACTTTAGTTTGTTTTCCATAACCCTTTTCAGTAACTAACAATATCGTACTATCTTCTTTAGCAATCTCACAGCAAATACATGTAGAATCTCCTAATGAAATACCCATTACGCCTGAAGCATTTCTGCCCATAACTCTAACTTCGTTTTCATTAAATCTTACCATTCTTCCACTGCTAGATCCTAATAGAATAATATCGTTTCCTGTAGTTTTATGAACACCGATAAGCTCATCATCTTCTCTAAGAGTTATACAAATCTTACCAGATGATCTTATATTATCGAACTCACTTACCATTGTTTTTTTTACAATACCCTTCTTAGTAGCAAATAGTAAGTATTTAGTCTTTTCTTCATTAGAATAAGACAATATTGAACTGACTACTTCATCTTTCTCTAAAGGTAACAGATTAATTATAGGAAGCCCTTTAGAGGTTCTGCCAAATTCAGGTATTTCATAACCTTTAATACGATAAGTTTTACCCTTATTAGTAAAGAAACAAATATAATCATGCGTAGATACAGTAAGAATCTTCTCTACAAAGTCTTCTTCATTAGTTGTCATACCTTTAATTCCTACACCACCACGATTTTGGGCTTTAAATGTATCTGATGTAATTCTCTTTATGTAACCATTCTTTGTTAAAGCTATCATTACATTTTCTTCAGGAATTAATGATTCATCTTCAATATATTCAATCGCTGTCATATCAATGGTGGTTCTTCTTTCATCACCATATTTATCGGCAATTTCTTGCATTTCTTGTTTAATAATACCAAGAATCTTTTCTTCACTAGATAATATTGAACGATATTCTTGAATAGCGGCCATAAGTTCAGCAAGCTCAGCTTCGATTTTATCTCTTTCTAAGCCTGTTAAACGACGTAGCTTCATTTCAAGAATAGCTTCAGATTGAACATCATCTAAACCAAAACGTTTACTTAATTCTTCTTTAGCTTTAGTATCACTATCAGATGTTTTAATAATCTTAATAACTTCATCAATGTTATCTAATGCAATCTTATAACCTTCAAGAATATGTACTCTCTTTTCAGCTTTATCAAGATCAAATTGCGTTCTTCTTATAATAACTTCTTTTTGATAATCTATATACTTAGCAATTATATCTTTTAATCCAAGTGTTCTAGGTACTAAGTGATCAATCATTAAGAAGATAATTCCATAGTTTACTTGGAATTGAGTGTGTTTATATAATTGGTTTAATATTACTTGCGGATTAGCATCTTTTTTAAGTGTAATTGTAATTTTTACACCGTTCTTTAAGTCTGTATGATAATCAGCAATGCCTTCGATAGTTTTATTATGAACTAATTCCGCTACTTTATCTTTTAAAATATCTGTTTGAACGCCAAAAGGTATTTCATCAACAATAATATAGCTACGTCCATTTTTCTCTTCAATATGAGCCTTACTACGTATTACGATAGATCCTCTTCCAGTTTCATAAGCTTGTTTAATACCACTGTTGCCTAGAATAATACCTCCAGTTGGGAAATCAGGTCCCTTAATATATTGCATTAGACCTGCAGTATCTATATCAGGATTATCAATATAAGCAATGCAGCCATTTATTACTTCTCTTAAGTTATGAGGAGGAATATTAGTTGCCATACCTACTGCAATACCCATTGTTCCATTTACTAAAATGTTAGGGAATCTAGAAGGTAAAACTTCAGGTTCTTCTCTAGATTCATCATAGTTAGGCTTAAAATTAACGGTATTTTTGTTAATATCTCTTAGAAGCTCCATAGAGATCTTAGCAAGTCTTGCTTCGGTATAACGATAAGCAGCAGCTGGTGAACCATTAATGTTACCAAAGTTTCCGTGGCCATCTACTAAAGTATAACGATAGTTATAATCTTGAGCCATTCTAACCATAGCATCATAGATTGAAGAGTCACCATGTGGATGGTAACGTCCCATAACATCACCAACGATAGTCGCAGATTTACGATGTTGTTTATCTGGGGTTAAATTGTTTTCGTTCATAGCAAATAGTATTCTTCTATGAACAGGTTTTAACCCATCTCTAAGGTCTGGTAAAGCTCTTGATACAATAACACTCATTGAATAGTCTAAAAAAGATTTTTTTACTTCAGCAACGATGTTATTTTCTTGCAATCTATCTCTTTCTTCACCAACAGATATTTCACTTTCGTTAGTATCTTCTGTATCAATGACTTCCTCAGTAGTTATCTTTTCTTCATCATTTTGTTCCATACCACACCTCCTATATATCTAGATTTTCAGTAAATTGGGCATTTTCTTGAATAAATTTAGTACGTGGTTCTACAGCTTCACCCATTAATTGACTAAATATTTCATCAGCAGCCATTAAATCATCTACTGTTATCTTTCTAAGAATTCTCTTATTAATATCCATTGTTGTATCATTTAATTCTTCAGGATCCATTTCACCTAGACCTTTCATACGCATTACATCTGGTTTAATATTTGGAGGTAAAGAAGCTAAATATGCATCTTTCTCATCAACATCTAGTACGTATTTAATCGTTTTTCCATGCTTTATACAAAATAAAGGTGGTTGGGCGGCATATACATGTCCTGTTTCTACAATCGGTCTAAAAAAGCGGTAAAAAAGCGTCAGAAGAAGTACTCTAATATGTTCACCATCGACATCGGCATCGGTCATGATAATGATTTTGTCATATCTTAGTTTATCTAGATTAAATTCTTGGCCTATGCCAGTACCAAAAGCTGTTATGATTGTCCTTATTTCATCATTATCTAAAGCTCTATCAAGTCTAGCTTTTTCAACATTTAGGATTTTTCCTTTTAAAGGTAAAATTGCTTGGGTCATTGAGTCTCTACCTTTGATGGCAGAACCACCTGCTGAATCACCCTCGACGATAAAGATTTCGCATTCACTAGGATCTTTTACCTTACAATCGACTAGTTTTCCACCAAAATCAATTACATCTAAGTCGGTTTTTCTTCTTGTAGTTTCTCTAGCCTTCTTGGCAGCAATTCTGGCTCTCGATGCCAAAAGCGTTTTATCAATAATAGTTCTTGCTTCTTGAGGATGTTCTAGTAAATATCTTTCTAGGCCTTCGCCAAAGACATCCGAAGCTATTTTTCTAACTTCAATATTACCAAGTTTAGTCTTGGTTTGTCCTTCGAATTGAGGATCTGGATGCTTACAAGAAATAATCATTGTAAGACCTTCTCTTACGTCATCTCCCGTTAGACTATCATCATTTTCCTTAAGTATTTTAGCCTTTTTGGCATAGTTATTGATAATTCTTGTTAAAGCTTGTTTTACACCATCTTCATGCATTCCACCTTCATAGGTATTGATATTGTTAGTAAAGGAATATATCGCTGAATTATAAGATTCATTGTATTGCATAGCGACTTCAATAGATATATCATCTTCTACACCATTTACGTAGATAATATCTTCATGAAGAGGTTTTTTATCTTTATTAAGCATTTCAACATATTCAATAATACCACCATTATAAAGGAATGTTTCGTGTTTATCCTCTACTCTTTCATCTATTAATTGAATACGAAGACCTTTATTTAAGAAAGCAAGTTCTTGTAATCTTTTCTTTAAAATATCATAATCAAAGATTGTTGTTTCCGTAAATATTTCTGGATCAGGCAAAAAAGTTACGGTTGTTCCCGTTCTGTCTTTGGCACATTCTTCAATTACTTTCATTGGAGCAACCGGAGTTCCACCATTTTCAAATCTTTGATAATGGACTTCACCTTCACGATAAACTCTTACTTCAAGCCATTTAGATAAGGCATTAACAACGGAAGCACCAACACCATGAAGACCACCAGAAACCTTGTAGCCTCCACCACCAAATTTTCCACCGGCATGAAGTACTGTAAAGATTGTTTCAATGGTTGAAAGCCCTGTTTTGGCGTTTATTCCTGTAGGCATTCCCCGTCCATCATCTTTAACAGATACGGAATTATCTTTATGAATCTCTACTTCAATGTCATCACAATATCCCGCTAAAGCTTCATCTACGGCATTATCAACAATTTCCCACACTAAATGGTGAAGACCTTTGCTACTAGTAGTACCAATGTACATACCAGGTCTTTTACGAACTGCTTCTAGCCCTTCTAATACTTGAATATCACTATCTGAATAATGTTCTTCATTCATTGTTATTCACCCTCTCTACTTTGTCATTCTTAACTAGATAAATACTGCTATTTTCAAGTAAACTTTTATCTATATTATCTATATCAGTACTTGTAATAAATGTTTGAACTTCTTTATTAAGCATCTTAATAATATTGTTTATTTTCGCATTGTCTAACTCCGAAAATAAATCATCTAATATTAATATTGGGTACTCATCTTTAAGTTCCTTTATAATAATAAGTTCTGCTAGTTTAAATGATATAATGGCATTTTTTTGTTGCCCTACACTACCATAATCTCTTATCGGATTTCCATCCAAGATAAACTCGATATCATCATGATGAATACCCGACAATGTTTTACCCATTTCTCTTTCTTTATAGTATCTTTTTTGATAACTTTCAAATATCTCTTTTTCAGTTTTATCATTAAATGAGCTATGGTATATTACCTGTAAATTCCCATATTCAAAGATATTTTCATATATTTTTGCTATATTCTCATTAATCTTATCAATGTAAGTTTTACGGTATTCATTTATTTTTTTACCTATACTAACTAGCTTACTGGTTAAGACATCTAGATAATCTTTAGATGCATTCCCATTTAAATATAGCTGTTTAAGATAAGCATTACGATTTCTTAATACCTTTTCATAAGAATTAAGTAATAATAGATACTCTTTATTTCCTTGAGAAATATCGATATTAATAAGTTTTCGGCGAAAAGATGGGGAATCATTAATTATCTTTGTATCTAAGGGATTAAATAAAACTATATTGATATTAGATACATAATCACTAATTTTTCCTACTTTATCAGAATTTATATATACTTTCTTTCCTTCTTCAGAAAGATCTATCTGATATCTTGTCTTTTCGTTTGAGATTATCTCCCCTTTTATTTCTGCTAAAGAAGCACCTTTTTTTATTAAATTAATATCACTGCCTGTTCTAAAAGATTTAGTTAAAGCCAGTAAATATATGGCTTCGATCACATTGGATTTACCACTGCCATTACTGCCATAAATAATGTTTAATGTACTTGAAAAAGAAACGTCTAATGATTCATAATTTCTAAAGTTGGTAAGTTTTAATTTTTCAATATACATCTCTAAACCTCTTTTTTGGCCTCAATTTTTAATATTTAATATTTTGTGTACTCCTCTACACCTATTAATTATATCATATTTAAGAAGCAAAAAAAAGCAAAATCAGCATTTTTTGCCCTTCATAATGGTCATTAATCGCGTTGCTTTAAAAAGTTGATTAGAAAAGTGATTCGCAGATAAATCAGTACTTATTTTCTTACCATTATTTAAGATAATTGTTAGATTTTTGTTATCATTTACAAAGTAGTCTACTATTCCATTATAAGCAAACCACATACAATCGGCTTTTTTTCCTGAAGATGTTGGAAAAATGAGGATATCTTTTACTTCACTAATAATAATTGGACATTTATAGCTATCACCAAGCAAATATCTAGCACTTTGGCATCTTCCTTTATAAGAACTTCCGTAAAATTTACAACTTTCATCAACAATAGTTAAAGGATTACCTTTAACTAGATAGTTAACATACTTTTCTATAACTTTGGTCTTCTTATCCCCTGCAGGTAATAAAGCTAAAGTTGAATTATTAATAATATAATTATCTAACATAAAAAAATCCCCCGATACCTTGGTTATAACACAGAATCATGGGGATATTTTGTCGAATTATAGAATATTAATATGTTTTTATAGGAAGTATTAACTCTACTATTGTATCATCATCTACGGCATTTATAATAATTGGTTTATCATCGCCATTGATAAGTAAGATAATATTATCTGTATCTAATACCTTTAGGGCCTCTAACATATATTTAGAACTGAAGGAAATATCTAACTTTTCTTTATTATTACTATCGATTTTTAACTCTTCTTTAGTCTTTCCACTTTCTTGAGAAGTTCCTAAAATAGTCATTTTCTTATCATCAATACACATTTTAACAATGTTCTTATCTTTACTAATCGTTATTATTGAAGCTCTATCTATTGCATCATAATATTCCTTTAAATTAAGATTAATCATATACTTAAATTCTTTTGGAATATAATTATTAGTATCAGGATAATCACCATTTAATAAAGTTGTTTGGAACATTATATTCTTATAAATAAATAATATTTTGTTGTTAAATAGATGGATTTCAACATTATCTTCATCTCTTAAAATAGACTCTAATTCGTTAACACTTTTACCAGGAATAACGATATTTATAGCATCTTCTACTGGATCTTTTAACTTAATTGATTTCTTAGCTAAACGATATGAGTCAGTAGCTATACATTCTAACAAATCTCCAACAATTTTGATATTCAAACCAGTTAAAAGAGGTCTTACTTCTTGAGTAGACATAGCATATGCTGTTTGATTTATGATTTCTTTTAATAGATTAGCTTCCAAATTAATGATATTTTTACTCTTTTCGATTGTTACATTTGGATAATCAGATAAGTTATAACAATTTAATACAAATTCATTAGTGTCAGAATATATCTTAATATTATTGCCTATTTCTTCAAAATTGATTACATCTGAAGGCATCTTTCTTATAATATCTAAGATATATCTACTTTGAATTATTAACTTTCCTTCTTCTTCAATATTCTTTATTTCTTTTTTATCTATAGTTACTTTAATAGTAAGTTCACTATCTGATGCTAAAAGTTCCAAACCATTTTTAGTAACTTCCATAACTATACCATTTAATACAGGAATAGTTATCTTTTGGGATAATGCTTTAGTAACATTCATTAATGCTTCTAGTAATATGTTTTTATCGATTGTAAATTTCATTTTTATTTCCTTCTTTCTAATTATTTTTAATTATTATTATCTTTATAGTGTTAATTGTTGTGGAATTCTTGTTATATCCCCTATTTATCTTAATATTTGTTAATAATTAATCAACAAAGTTATAACTTATTTTTTATCTCTTTGATGGTATTATTCATTTTTTCATCAGTTTTAAGCTCGTTTGATATCTTTTCTATTGATGCTGAGATTGTTGAATGATCCCTCCCCCCAAATTCTAAACCTATTCTTGCAAGACCTTCATCAGTTTCTACTCTACTTAAGTATATAGCAATATGTCTTGGCTTGGCTATATTACTGGTCTTTTTCTTACTTTTTAAATCATTAACTGTTATATTAAAGTAATCCGCTACGGCTTTTTGAATTTTACTTATTGAACTTTCAGAATAAACATTAGTACTTAAGTAATCTTTTAAGGCCTCTACTGCAAAGTTTAAATCTATTTTGGCAGGTACCATCATCGCCGTATAAGCAAGAAGTCTATTGATAGAACCTTCGATATGTCTAACATCACTTTGACAAGAATTAGCAATATATTCAATAACATCTTGACTAAGTTTATCCTCTAAAGGAGTATTTTTAATCTTACTATTGATAATTTTACAGCGTAAGTTGAAATCTGGTGGATAAATATCTACAGGAAGACCCATCATAAATCTACTTCTAAGCCTATCTTCTAGTTTCTTTAAATCATCTGGTGATCTATCGCTACTTATAACTATTTGTTTATTAGCATTAAATAATGCATTAAAAGTATTGAAGAATTCTTGTTGAGATTTATCTGCTACTACTAAAAACTGAATATCATCAATTAACAAAACATCAACATTTTTATATTTATCTTTAAAAGATTTAGCATAGTTTATACTATCGGCACCCTTATTAACAGCAGCAATACCTGTATAATCCATAATATATTCATCACTTGTTACATATAATACTTTAAGGTCACTATTATCATGAATATAATTACCTATGGCATGCATTAAATGGGTTTTTCCTATACCACTTTTACCATATAAGAATAAAGGATTATGTACTTGACCTGGATGTTCCGCTACTGTATGAGCAGATACTACTGCTAGTTTGTTGGAATCCCCTACCACGAAATTATCAAAAGTAAAGCGTGGTATTAAATTAGTTTCCCAATCATCTTCAATATCAAGATCATTATTTTTAGTCTTTTTATTAGTATCTTTATTACTACTTTCATTAATCTTACTTATTTCTTCTTCTGTAAGATATATCATTTCAAAGTGTTTATTAGTTATAGAAAATAAAGTTGAATCTATAAGATCTTTATAAGTCTTTGATAACATTTGTTTATGAATTATCATTGGAACTTGTATTGTAAATTTATCATCATCCAAAGATATAGCTTTAAGCGGAGAATACCATAAATTATAGACATTTTCACTGACGCTTTTTTCTATTTCTGATAAAAATAATTTAAAAATTTCCTCCATTTTCATACCTATACCCCACATATCATTATCAACAATTTCATTGTAACTTATTTTTGTTTAAAGATAAAGTAAAAAAAATTGTCCACGGAGGTATCAACAACATTATCAACACTTTTTTTCTTTTGCAATCTAGGATAGCACAAGTTTTCCACATTTTCAACAAAATGATGTTGGGGAAAAAATTTATCTTTCAACATTAGCCATTTGGGGATGTTGTTGGTTTGTGGAAAAGTTATGTTATAAATTATTTGATTAGTTGTAAAACAAACAACCATGAAAACTTATTTAGCTTGACATAATAAGATATTAAATATTATAATAACAATGCTGAAAAAGGAGTGATTTTATGAAGAGAACTTATCAACCTAATAAAAGAAAGATGAAGAAAACTCATGGCTTTTTCTCTAGAAAAGATGGAAAAGTATTATCTTCACGCAGAAGAAAGGGAAGAAAAGTATTATCAAAATAAAACCACTTTATAGTGGTTTTTTTTACAGGAGCTAGTGATGAAAAAGACAGAAAGGGTTAAATCAAACATATTGTTTAATGAGATTATTCAAGATGGCACAAAAGTAGCAAATGAGTTTTTTACCATCTTTTTTAAGAATAAAGAAGAAGTTGATAATTTATATGGAATCGCAGCTCCGAAAAGAGTAGGGAACGCCGTAATTAGAAATAAGTTAAAAAGACAAACAAGAGAACTTATTGATGCGGAAAAGAAGTTGTTTAAAAATAATAGGAATTATATTATAATAATTAAAGAAGTTTGCTTAAGAAGTAGTTATGTAGAGAAAAAACAAGCTTTAGAAAAATTAATAGGAGAATGCAATGAAAAATAAAATAATGATGGTCATTTTAGTAATGTTCTTGTTTCTTACTACAGGATGTGGCTCAAGCAAATACCTTGTAGATAAAGATGGAAAACAAATATTAACAGAAAATACTAAGCAAACCTTAAGAACAGATATTTTTTGTAAGCCAAGCGAAGGAACTGAGGCTTATAAGTTATATGAAGAACATCAAGATCAAATGAAATTTAAGTTAGATAAGTTACCAGAATGTTCAAAATTTACAATAACATCTACTAAAAATACAAGCTTATGGGAAACGGTTTTTGTTAAACCTTTAGCTTTCTTAATATTAAAGTTAGGAAATGTCTTTAAAGGCTGGGGGATGACAAAAGCTTACTTAGGTTTATCCCTTATTATAATAGGTTTGTTAATAAGGTTAATCATTTTACCATTTAATATTAAAACGCAAAAGCAATCTCGAAGAATGCAAGAGGCAATGCCTAAACTTCAAAGAATTGAGAGAAAATATGCTGGTAGAACTGATCAAGAATCGACAATGTTGAAAGCTCAAGAGACAATGGCAGTATATCAAGAATTAAAGGTTAATCCATTATCTAGCTGTTTGATTTCTTTAATTCAATTGCCTGTGTTCTTTGCTTTCTTATCTGCTATATATAAAATACCGACATTATATGAAGGTGAAATATTTAGTTGGAATCTAGGAATGACACCACAAGGTGGAGTAGCCGCAGGAAATTATACTTACCTTATATTAGTAGCATTAATCGTTCTTACAACTTATGTTTCATTTAAGTTCACAATGAGACAAAGTGCGAGCATGAGTACAACTCCTGATGCCGGTAAGCAAATGAACTTTATGCTATACTTTATGACTATATTTATAGGCTTTTCATCATACTTCTTACCAACAGCTATCGCTTTATACTGGGTAGCAACTTATGCCTTTATCATAGTTCAAACTTATGTTACTAACTTAATACTTAATAAGGATAAAAAAGGGTCTAAATCTAAAAAAACATTAGATAAAGAAACGAAGAAAATTAAGGATAAGATAAAAGAGAAAGAAGGAATGAAGTATGGAAAGAATAAGTAAGGTAGGGAAGACATTTGATGATGCTTTAGAGGCATTACTTGAAGAAAATAATCTAACTAAAGAAGATATTATTTATAAATCCGGCGAAACTAAAAAAGCCTTATTTAAGGGAGAAACTACTGAAGTAATAGCTTATAAAAAAGAAGATATTTATTCCTTTATTAAAGATTATCTTAAAGAAGTAATTAATAACTTAGGTTTAGAGGTTACTTTTGAAGTAAAAAATCAAGGTGATAGAACAGTTATTAAAATGTATTCTGACAATAACAATATTCTAATCGGTCGTAATGGTAATACATTAAAGGCATTAGAAACAATTGTTAAACATAAGATTCAACTTGAAACAGGTATTTATTTTTCTGTAGCTTTAGATGTTGAGAATTATAAGGATAAAAAAGTTGCTATTCTTGAGAGAGTTGCTAAACAAACAGCAAGAGATGTAAGAAGAACAAAAATGGCTGCGGCTATGGAAGATATGAATCCTTATGAAAGAAGAATTGTTCACAATGTGTTAACAAACTTTAAGGGAGTTACAACCAAAAGTGAGGGTGAAGATCCTCATAGACACGTTGTTATAAGTCCAACAGAAGAGTAGAAATACTCTTTTTTTGTGCAAGAAAAAAGCTATAAAAATATAGCTTAATATAGCTTATTTTTCCATTTCGGAAAAATCTTTTACTGTTTTTGGATCAGGTTCTTTTAAGAAAATAATCTTTTGAACTTTAGAGGAAGAATTACCAGCTTCATCAACAACAGTATATTGAATCCAGTATTGCGGAATATCGCTATCTACAGGATCTTCCTCATAGAATACTTCGTGAGATACTTGACAATATTTTTGCTTAGGATTCTTTTCTTTGGCTTTTTTATAGTTCTTTTTGGCTATTAATTCACAGTTAGAGTCATCTTTTACCGTTAAATGATCATAGTTAATAGAGCTTAAATCCTCGAAATTTATCTCATTGGTTTCAAATGATATTTTAGGATTTCCATAGTCAGCTTCATAGTCTTCTTCACCTTCGCCTTCAGGGTTATTCATTTCTTTAACATAGCGATTATTTCGGCCTGTAGCTATCCAACCATAGTTACCATTTTGGAGTTTTATATAGTACCAAACATATCTATTATCCTTTAAATCAATATCTAAAACGTTATATATTTGACCTTTTCTTACTTCACCAACTTTATTACTATATAATGATGCTTCCTCTCGGACATTGATTTCATCAATTAGAATTTCTATTTTGAAAGCCCGTGAATCTTGCCATTTTTTATAACCAAAGTATCCACCAACGCCAAGAATAGCCACTAATAAAATGATTAAAAACCAAGGTATTTTCTTTTTCTTCTTCATATGCACCTTACTACTTTTTACAAGAAGAATTATATCATAGGATATATGAAAATACAAATGTAGAAAATTTGGCATATGTATGCTATAATCTTACACGAAGAAGGGCAGTTTATGGAGGATACTATATGTGCTATTTCCACCTCTTTAGGAGTTGGAGCAATATCTATTGTTAGAGTAACTGGGCCAGAAACGCTTAATATTGTAAGTGAAATTTTTTCTAGTGATATAAAATCTTCAGAATCTCACATTATTAAATATGGTCATATTGTGGATAATGGCGAAGTAATAGATGAAGTATTATTAATGATTATGAAAGCTCCTAAAACATATACCAAAGAAGATATAATAGAAATAAACTGTCATGGAGGAATAAATACCACCAATAAGATATTAGAGGTTTTATTAAAACATGGTTGCCGTTTAGCAGAGCCTGGAGAGTTTACTAAAAGAGCTTATTTAAATGGCCGTATAAATCTTTTGGAAGCTGAAGCTGTTGGCGAATTAATTAAGGCAAAAAGTGACTCTAAAAGAAAACTATCTTTAAATCAAATTGGTGGAAATTTAACAAAGAAGATTACAGGCATTAGAGAAATACTAGTATCTCTAATGGCTAATATTGAAGTAAATATCGATTATCCTGAATATACCGACAATTTGGTTATTACTGAAGGTTTACTAAAAGAAAAACTATCCGTTATTTCTCGTGAATTAGCTTCATTAGTAAAAGGTGCTAAATATGGCAAAATAGTTAATAATGGCATTAATGTAGCAATTGTAGGTAAACCTAATGTTGGCAAAAGTAGTATTTTAAATCATTTACTTGATGAGCAAAAGGCTATTGTTACTGATATCGCCGGAACTACTAGAGATATTATTGAAGGAACTATCTCTTTAAATGGTATTGAAGTTAACTTAATAGATACGGCGGGTATTCATGAAACCAAGGATTTAGTAGAAAGTTTAGGAGTTCAAAAAAGCCTTGAAAGTATTGAAAATGCTGATGTAGTTTTATTAGTTCTTGATGGATCTAGAGCTATAGATGATGAAGATAAAGATCTCTTAAATAAAGTACCAAAAGATAAGACGATTATTTTTATAAATAAAAGCGATAGTTTAATACATCAAGATATAGATACTGATTTACCTTTAGTATATGGCAATACTAAGGAAGTAGAGGGACTTGATAAACTCAAGGATAAACTTATAGAATATTTTGATATAAATAGCATTAATAAAGACCTAACTTATTTATCTAATGCTAGACAAACTGATTTAGTAAATAAAGCAAATAATGCCTTACAAGAGGGCCTAAATAACCTTGAAAAGGGCATTCCAATTGATATGATAGAAAGTAATCTAAAAGATTGTTTTGATTATCTAGGCCAAATAATAGGCGATACTTATGATGAGGCTGTTATTGATAGATTATTTCAAGATTTTTGCGTAGGAAAGTAGAGTGGGTGAGTATGAAATACGATATCATAGTAGTAGGGGCAGGCCATGCGGGATGTGAAGCTGCTCATATAAGTGCCTTTATGGGCCATAAAACACTATTAATAACTTCAAATATAAATAATCTTGCTGATATGCCTTGTAATCCTTCTATCGGAGGTAGTGCTAAGGGAATTATCGTAAGGGAAATCGATGCTTTAGGCGGTCTTATGGGAAAAGTCGCCGATCGTTCACATTTTCAAATAAAGATGCTTAATAACTCTAAAGGCCCTGCGGTTAGATCGCTTAGAGCCCAAGCTGATAAAAGAGTTTACCCTAAAGTAATGCGTAAATACCTAGATGAAACACCGAACCTTGAGATAAAAGAAGGCATGGTAGAAAACCTTATAATCGATGCTGGTAAAATAAAGGGTATTATTCTTGAAGATGGCACCAAGATAAGTAGTGATGCTGTAATTTTAACAACGGGAACTTATTTAAATGCTAATATATTGATAGGTAGTGAGAATACTCCAAGTGGACCTCATGGGGAGAAAAGAAGTAATAACTTATCTTTTAAACTTAAGGAACTAGGCTTTAATATTAAAAGATTAAAAACAGGAACACCCCAAAGAATTAAGGCAGATAGTATAGATTTTGCTAAGTTAAAACCTGAGCTTGGTGATGATACTTATTGGACTTTTTCTTTTGATAATGGCCCTTTATATGATAAAAATGAACAACAAAAGTGTTATTTAGTTTATACAAATGAAAAGACTCATCAAATAATTAGAGACAATCTTAAGAAAAGTGCAATGTATGGTGGATATGCTACAGGAGTAGGACCAAGATATTGTCCTTCCATCGAGGATAAAATAGTTAGATTTGCCGATAAAGAAAGACATCAATTATTCTTAGAACCAGAAAGTATCTATTATGATGAGTGGTACTTACAAGGCTTTTCAACATCAATGCCAAGAGATGTTCAAGAAGAAATGGTGCATTCTTTGGAAGGCTTAGAACATGCCGTAATAGAAAAATATGCTTATGCTATTGAGTATGATGCGATAGATCCTTTGCAAATTAAACCATCACTTGAATCTAAAATCGTAGAAAATTTATTTACGGCAGGCCAAATAAATGGTACGTCAGGTTATGAAGAGGCTGCTGGTCAAGGCTTAATCGCAGGT
Source organism: uncultured Bacilli bacterium (assembly GCA_947586825.1). Classification (GTDB taxonomy): domain Bacteria; phylum Bacillota_I; class Bacilli_A; order RF39; family UBA660; genus UBA6448. The sequence continues at coordinate 33,671 of CANPXU010000003.1, forward strand.
ATTAATGCTTCTCTAAAACTAGATAATAAAGAACCATTAATATTAAAAAGATCTGATGCTTATATTGGCGTTTTAATTGATGATTTAGTTATCAAGGGTATTACTGATCCATATCGTATGCTTACTTCAAGAGCAGAATTTAGGCTTTTACTTCGCCATGATAATGCGGATATTAGACTTACACCCCTTGCTTATGAAAAAGGTGCTGTAACTGAAGAAAAATATCAAAGATTAAGAAACAAATTAGATAATATCGAGAAGTTAAAGAATCTATTAAAAGAAAGCCATTTAAAGCTAACAAACGAAGTAATTGATGTATTAAAAGAAAATAATATATCTGTTCCTGCAGGTAATTATAGTTATGCGATATTATTAAAACGCCCAGAATTTACAATGGATTTAATTCAAAAATTTATTGATTTAAATGATTTTGATGAAGACGTAAAAAATCAAGTAGAAATAGAGTATAAGTATGAAGGTTATATTCAAAATGCTATGAAAGAAAAACTAAAGCTTGAAAAGATGGAAGAAAAGAAAATACCAAGTGATATAGACTATAGCAAAGTCCAAAACATGGCTAGTGAAGCTAAGCAAAAGCTTAGCTTAGTAAAACCACTTACTATTGCCCAAGCCTCCCGTATCAGTGGTGTTAATCCAACCGATATTAATATCTTGCTAATATATTTAAAAAAAGAGTATGGTAAAAATGAAGATAGATGAATTTAGAAAAAAAGTCCAAGAACTTGGCGTAAATATAACAAAGCAACAAGAAGATATGCTAGAAAAATATTATGATCATTTAAAAGAATATAATGAGCATACTAATCTAACAGCAATTACGGAAAAAGAGGATGTTTATTTAAAACACTTTTATGATAGTCTTACAGTTGTTAAAGCTATCAAGCTTGATAATCAGTCTTTAATTGATGTTGGAACCGGTGCAGGCTTTCCAGGTCTTGTTTTAAAAATAATGTTTCCCAATCTTAAAATAACTCTACTTGATAGTAACAACAAAAAAACAGCATTTCTTCGGGAAATGATTGCGACGTTAAATTTACAAGACATAGAAGTAGTAAATTCCCGGGCAGAAGACTATGCAAAGCAAAATTTTGGGAAATATGACATATGTGTATCAAGAGCAGTAGCTTTTATTGATATCATAAGTTCTTTAACTCTTCCTTTAATAAAAGAGGATGGGGTAGTGGTTCTTATGAAAGGTAATTTTATAAATGAACAAAAAGTATTAGATGAACATCAAAAAGATTTAGGAATAAAAAAATATAACATAGTTAGTTTTACACTGCCAAACCTAGAAGATGAACGAAATCTAGTGGTTTTGAAAAGAGAAAAAGATATTAAAATACTTGAATATAATTCTATTGCCAAAAGACATAAAAAATGGAGCTTATAATAACGTGATTTTTTCCCGGGAAATATTCCGGGTTTTTTATTTCCCACCCAAAATTTCTTATGGGAAATGACATAATTTAATTGCAAAATGTATAATTTTAAGTTATTATAAATATGATAGTAGAAAAAGGGGCTCGAAGTAATGAATTTTGATTCTAGTGTTTTACAAGTTGCTGTCGAAGATATAATACCCAATCGTTTTCAACCACGATTGGTTTTTGAGGATAATTCTTTACAAGAGCTATCTGATTCAATAAAACAGCATGGTATTATTCAACCACTTGTTCTTAGAAAAGTCGGAGATAAATACGAGATTATTGCTGGTGAAAGAAGATATAAAGCGGCTACTATGGCGGGATTAGCTTCCGTTCCTGCCGTTATATCTCAAGCTGATGATAAAACAAGTGCGGAGGCTGCAGTCGTGGAAAATGTTCAAAGAAAAGATTTATCTGCTATAGAGGAAGCTAGATCATACAAAGCTTTATTAGATCAAGGCTATATGTCTCAAGATCAATTAGCTAGAAAAATGGGGTTATCTCAAAGTGCTATATCTAATAAGCTTAGACTTTTAACTTTACCTGAAGAAATTCAACAAGCCGTTATGGAAAGTAGAATTTCTGAAAGACACGCTAGAAGTTTACTAAAAATTAAAGATACTGATGAGCAATTATCTCTTATGAATAGGGTAATTAAAGAAAGATTAACAGTAAGACAACTTGACGATATTATTAAAGAAGCTCATCCAAATGGAGTTCAAAATATTAATATTGAAGAAGTAAGAGAAAAATCAGAAGATATAAAAACTCCTGAAGTTGAAGCTCCAATTGAAGAAGTAAAAGAGCCAGATCCATTTACAAAAGGAGCTATTAACTTAGGTCAAAGACAACAAAATAGATTCTTTAACACCTTAGAAGCTGAGGCTGCTAATATGCAAATGACGGAAGCTATAAACCCTTTTGATGGTTTTGAAAATAATGATTCTCCTTTTGCAAATACTACTAGTGTTGATACCCAAGTTAATAAAGCTGAAAAAATTGAAGAACAAAAAAATATTCAATTTTCTTCCACATCAGAACAAGTTTTGGGTGGACCTGTTGAGGTTAAGGATGTTCCAGATAAAGAGGATGATACAAGTAGTGATAATGCATCAGGCTCAGCAATGGATTTAACACCTGCTCAACTTTCGAGCGAACCTCAAGATATATATTCTAAAGATAATATGATTAATGCTGGTGTAAGTGCAACAGATATACCAAGAATAGATAATAATGTGCCCATAAAACCAAAGAGTGATCCTGTAAATTCATTCTCAGCTATCTTTAAGGGAGCAACGCCATCTGATGATACTGATGATTCACCAGTACCAAGTAGTAAGGAGCCAGAAGTTGTGAATAATAATGATACTATATTCCAAGAACCTCAAGGAATGGAGAAAGTAGAACCTACAGATTTAATTGTTGAACCTCAAGCTCCTAAGGCACCAGATGAAGAAATAGAAATGTTAGATACTTTAGATTTTGAACCACCCAAGAAAGAGGTTGATGTTACACCAGCGTTAGATAAGATTAATTCAGTAATAAGTGAGTTAAAGAGTCAAAACCTTCCAATAGATTTTGTTAAAACTGATTTGGTAGATCAAGTAACATTTACCATAACCATAAAAAAAGAAATATAAAAAAGTCTCATCACGAGGCTTTTATTTTTGCTCTTTTTCAATAGTTTCTATATTATATGCTGGTTCACTTCCTCTAAAATAATAAAACATATTCATCTTTTCACTATCTGTTGTAGGAGTTCCATCCACAGCATTAAGGGGCATTCCTACAACATTATCGGGCATTTCATACCAACTATGATCTTCAGGGTCGTATTTTTCTATTGCCTCTACCCATGCATTTTTAGCTTCAAGACCGGTTGTAACGGGAAGGCCAGAATTATCATCATATCCTGTCCAGGTAATCATTAATATATTAGGATTATAACCAACTACCCAATAATCGGTATCGGTAGTTCCGGTTTTAACAGAATATTTTCTACTGAGCTTTGATGCAACATTAATACCTGTGGGAACATTATAATCAATAAAAGCTGATTTAACAGGGCTTGTTAATAACTCATTTAAAATATATACGTAATTAGGATTTAAAACCATATCATAATCCGGCTCATATTCATACAAAATATTACCAAATTCATCTTCGACTCTTGAAACAAAATGAATATTACGGCGATAACCTCCACTTGCTAAAGTAGTATATCCTGTAGCATAATCAATCAAATTTATTTCACTTGTTCCAAGGGCTAAGGAAGCAACAGGTTTAAGTTCTTCTTCAATACCACATAATTTAGCGGTTTTAATAAGTTCATCAACGCCTAAAAAAAGATTCGTTTTAACCGCATATATATTATCAGAATATGCAATTGCCGCAGCCATTGTTATTTCTTTGTTGCCATACACATCGGCATAATTCTTGGGAGAATATGTATTACCATCGCCAAGATTAAAGGTTGTTTCTTGTGATAAAAAAGTAGATGATGAAGTCATATTGTTAGCAAGAGCTGAATAATAAAGAAAAGGTTTCATAGTAGATCCAACTTGTCTTTTTGAATATAAGGCTCTATTGTACTGACTAAGTTTATAGTCTCTGCCTCCTATTAAGGCAAGAACAGATCCATCTTTAGGATCAATAGCTATACCTGAATTTTGAATATTATCATCAGTTATATTATTATCTACACTTTCTTCCATAGCTTTTTGCAGATCAAAATCAAGCGTAGTATATACTTTTAAATTGCCAGAGTAGATTTGCTCTTCACTAATTGTTTCAATATCTTCAAGCTCTTTTTTTACTGCTTGTTGATAATACATTAAAGTCTTTAAGTCATTTTCTGAGTATGAAGCATATATATTAATGTTTTCTTTAAACAAAGAATTATATTGATCTTCAGTTATCTTATTATTTTTATACATAGTTAAAGCAACTATCTTAGCTCTTTTTATAGCATTATCATAACTACTTACCGGATTATAGTTGCTAGGGCTTTTAGGAATGCCTGCAAGTATTAAACACTCTTCAAGATTAAGATCTATAGGTTCTTTATTAAAATAGTAATGGGCAGCATCATATACTCCATAGCATCCTTGTCCATAATTAATGGTATTAAGATAGGCTTCCAAGATTTCATCTTTTTCATAGTGCACTTCAAGATTAAGAGTCATAAGAGCTTCTTTAATCTTTCTTGACCACGTTTTATCAAACTCTAAATAAGCATTTTTAACGTATTGTTGGGATATCGTGCTGGCACCCTCCATAATGTGACCACTTTTGATATTAGTAAACATTGCTTTGATAATACGTAAGTAATCAAAGCCATTATGATTATAAAAATTTTTATCTTCAACAGAGATGACAGCATCTATCATATATGGAGAAATATCTTTTAAAGAAACCCATTTACTTTTGGCACTACCTTGATAAATTAAATCATCGTTTTTATCATATAGACTATAAGTTCCTATAAAATTAAGTTTGATAGGATCAGATAAATAGGCATTTGAATAAAGGGCTATTATTATAGTCACAACACATAGAAAAGAAAAAATGCCTATTTTAGTTAACATTTTAAAGATTTTCAATAAATCTCACCCAATATTAGTATTTATAATTGTGATAAAAATATAAGCTTTTTTGAAAGAAATATCCTTTAAAATAAAGAAAAATAAGACTTCACAAAATTTTTTTAAATAAATTATCAAAAAAAACTTTATTTTTATACAAGGTATGCTATAATGTTCTAGAAAAAAAGCAACGAAGACGATTTATAAAAGGTGGTTAAGAAATGAAAGAAAAGATTACAGAGCTAATAAAAGATAAACTTCATTCTCTTAATATAGACTGCGATGATATTACTATTGAGGTTCCTAAAAACAAAGATAACGGTGATTATAGTACTAATATAGCTATGAAACTAGCGGGTACTTTGCATCGTGCTCCCGTTGAAATAGCTAATGAAATAACCGCAGATCTTGAAGATCCGGAAATAGATAAAATTGAAGTAGTTGCTCCAGGCTTTATAAATTTCTATGTTAAAAAAGATTACTTAACAGATAATATTAATACTGTTTTAGATGAAGAAGATAGATATGGTTCATCAGATATTGGTAAAGGTCAAAAGATTAATATTGAGTTTGTTTCGGCAAATCCTACAGGCATTTTGCATATGGGAAATGCTAGGGGAGGAGCTTATGGTGATTCTTTAGCTCGAATAATGACTTTCTGTGGTTATGATGTTACTAAGGAATATTATTTAAATGATGCTGGTGTACAAATCACGAAACTTGCTAAATCCATTTACAGTAGATACCTAGATTTATGTGGTATAGAAAATACTTTTCCTGAAAATGGCTATCCTGGCGAAGAGATAAAAGATATTGCTAAAATAATATATGATGAAAATGGCGATAAACTTGTTGAAAGTGATTTAGAACCCTTTAAAAAATATGGTATTGATTATCTAACTGGCCAAATATTTAGAGATTTAAAAGAGTATCGTATTGAGTATGATGTTGTTACTTCTGAAAAATCAATATATGAAAAACATCCTATAAAAGATGTGCTAGATATTATTGATAAGAATGGTTATCTATATCAAAAAGATGATGCTACTTGGTTTAAAAGTAGTGAGATATATGATGATAAAGATCATGTCTTTATAAAGGCTGATGGAGCATATACTTATGTAGTTCCCGACATTCCATATCATATGGATAAGATAGATCGGGGATATAACAAGATTATAGATGTTCTTGGTACTGACCATCATGGTTATGTTGCAAGATTAAAAAGTGCAGTTAAAGCAGTGGGTTATGATGATAGCAAGATTGAAGTTAAGCTACTTCAACTAGTGCGAATTGTTAATAATGGTGAAGCGGTTGCGATGCATAAAAGATCAGGTAATGTCGTAACTCTTAGAGATTTGATAAGTGAAGTTGGAGTCAATGCTGCCAGATATTATTTTTCTAAATATTCTCTTGATACACAGATGGACTTCGATATTGGTCTTGCCAAATCTAAATCAAATGATAATCCCGTTTATTACGTTTGCTATGCATATGCCCGGATATGCTCAATATTAAGTAAATATGAAAATATCCCAAGGGTAGAAAAATTTGCTTGCATAAATGAAGAAGCTGCATATAATGTGTTAGCAAGCATATATAAGTTTAAAGAAGTATGTGAAAGTGCTTGCATCAAAGAAATGCCCCATTTAATTACTAACTATGTGTATGAATTAGCATCATTATTCCATACTTATTATGAGAAATGCCGTGTAATTAGTGAAGATGAAAAACAAACGATAGAAAACTTAAATCTAATAAAGGCAGTTAAAATAACTTTATATAATGCACTTAATTTAATAGGTGTTTTACCAGATGAAAGGATGTAATATAATGGAACTAAAAAAATTATCTTTAGAAGAATTAGAACAAATGACTTATGGAGAAATAACAGAGCTTATCTTAACCGAAAAAGGAACTAAGATGAAAATCGTTGATATATTTAAAAAGATATGTAAGCTTTTAAATATGTCAGATGCTGAGTTTGAAGCTAAGATTGCCGACTTTTTTGAATTAGTCTCTACTGATAAAAAGTTTATTATCCTTGATAAAGGATATTGTGACTTACGAAGAAAACATACTCCAAAAGTTGTTATTGAAGACGAAGATAATGAAGATGTTGAAGTAGAGATTGATGAAGAAGAGATAGATGAAGATAAGGAAACTGACGATAATCAAGAAGATATCTTTTATGACAACAGTTCTGAAGAAGATGATGTTGATACTGACGATGATGAACTAGACGATTTCCTTATTGTAGATGATGAAGAAGAAGCAGGTATGTAAATACTTGTTTTTTTTAATCTTTCTTAATATAATTATTTTGAATTAGATGGGATGTGTATGCATGTTTGAAAGACTAGATGCAATGGAAGCTAAATATGAAGAGCTTTTAGCAAAACAAAGTAGTGAAGAAGTATTAAATGATTATAATTTATTAAAAGATATTTCTAAAGAAAAAGCTGATTTAGAAGAAACCGTAGTATGTTATCGTAATTATAAACAAACATTAAAAAATCTTGAAGAAACTAAAATAATGGAAAGTGATCCAGAGTTTGCGGAAATGGCTAAGGAAGAACTCGCTCGTTTAGAAGAAGAAAAAGAAAGACTTTACCACGAACTTGAAATCGCTCTTGTACCAAAAGATGAAAATGATGGTAAGAATGTAGTAATGGAGATAAGAGGAGCCGCTGGTGGGGATGAAGCTAATATCTTTGCGGGAGACCTTTTCAGAATGTATTCTTACTATGCTGAGAAAAATGGTTGGAAAGTTGAAGTTACTCATAGCATCGAAGGCGAGGCTGGAGGTTTTTCCCAAATTGAATGTATGATAAAAGGGCAAAATGTTTATTCTCTTTTGAAATATGAAAGTGGATCCCATCGTGTTCAAAGAGTTCCTGAAACAGAAAGCCAAGGCCGAGTTCACACTTCAACGGCTACCGTTTTAGTTATTCCTGAGGTAGAAAACGTTAATATTGATATTAATGAAAGTGATTTAAAAATAGATGTTTACCATTCATCTGGAGCAGGTGGACAATCTGTTAATACTTCAAATTCTGCAGTTCGTATAACCCATATCCCTACAGGGGTAGTTGTAACCTGCCAAAATGAAAGAAGCCAATTAAAAAATAAAGAGCAAGCTATGAAATTACTTAAAGTTAAGATTAATAACGAAATGCAAGAAAAACAAATGGCCGAAAATGCTATGGAAAGAAAAACAAAAATTGGTACTGGCGATCGTAGTGAAAAAATAAGAACATATAATTATCCCCAAAATAGAGTTACTGATCATCGTATTAACTTTTCAATTATGGAACTTGATAGAGTAATGGATGGTTACTTGGATCCTATTATCGATGCTTTAGTAAATGAAGACATGCGTTTAAAACTAGCCGGTGTTAAAAGTGAATAACTTTGATAAAGATCTGATATGCAAATATGTGCCTCTTGAAAAGCAAGAAGAAGCTCTAAAAAAGCTAGCAACAGGATATCCTGTTCAATATATAATTGGTGATGTTGATTTCTGCGGAAATATTATAAAGGTCAATGAAAGTGTCTTAATACCACGTTTTGAAACTGAATATTTAGTCGAAAATTTACTTTTTTATCTTCGAAGATATGAATATGAAAATCCTAAAATACTTGAGGTTGGTACTGGCTCAGGATGTATCTCAATTGCTTTAAAAAAGAGCACGGAGTGTAGTATCGATGCTATAGATATTAGTAAAAGAGCTATTGAAGTAGCCAAAGATAATGCCCAAAAGAATAATACAGAGATAAATTTTATTTGTGAAGATATTGCAAGTTTTACTTCTAAAAATAAATATAATGTCTTAGTATCTAATCCCCCTTATGTATCACCTAATGAAGAAGTAGATGAAAAGACCAAGTATGAGCCCCAAAATGCAATATTTGCTAAGGATAATGGTTTATATTTCTATAATTTGATTCTCGAAAAATGTCCATCTTTAATGGCCAGCAAGAATATCATAGCTTTTGAAATAGGCAAAGATCAAGCAGAGAGTATAAAAGCTAAAGCTTTAAGCATTTATCCTAAAGCTAATATAATAGTAAGAAAAGACATAAATAACTTTGATCGATACTTATTTATAATAAATGAATAAAAAATACTATAGTAAAACATAATTTAATTGGTGAAATTATGAAAAAGACTATAGTATTTTTATTTGGTATTATGGTAATAGCATTAATGATAAATATGCAAAAAAAGGAAACAGTAGTTATTCCTAAAGAAAGTATCCGATTTAGGTTAATAGCTAACTCAAATAGTATTGAAGATCAAAGATTTAAAATGAAACTAAATAGTATTATCCTTCCTATGATTCAAGGGATAGCAGATGAGTCAAACACTATAAGTGAAACCAGGATAAATCTAAAAAAAGCTCTTCCTAGCATAAGTAAAAAGATTAGTGAATATACAGATGATTTTAATATATCATTAGGTAATAATTTTTTTCCTGAAAAAGTATATAAAAATGTAACTTATAATGCGGGAGATTATGAATCACTTGTCATTACTTTAGGTGAAGGTAAAGGGGATAATTGGTGGTGTGTAATGTTTCCTCCTTTATGCCTTCTTGAGGCTAAAGAAAGTGATGTAGATGATGTAACATACACAACCTATATTAAAAAAATCATAAATAAATATCTTTAAAATATAATGTAGTATGAATATATTATTTCTTATATTAATAGGCTTTTCTTTATCAATGGATACCTTTTCTCTAGCTATAAATATAGGTACATATAATCCTCCGAGAAAAGATAATCTTATTTACAGCCTTATCGTAGGTATATTTCATTTTGTTTTACCTATAATTGGTGCCTATTTAGGTTCTTATTTAATAAATATAATATCTGTTAAAATAAGCACTTTATTGTTCTTTGTCTTTTTGTTTATCGGTATTGAAATGTTTTTATCCTTAATATCTAAAGAAGAAAAGGATTTAAAACTTAATAGTTTAAACAAGCTAATTTATGCCTTTTCTGTTAGTTTAGATAGTTTAACTGTGGGATTAATCTTAAAATCGATGGGGTCTATATGGATTTTAGGCCCAATTATTTTTGCTACTGAAGCCTTGATTTTTACTTATATAGGACTTACAATTGGTAAGCTGTCATATCAGAAAATGGGCTTTAAAGCTAGAATAATAGGACTTGCCATTATTATACTTTTAGCCATTTTACAGCTAGTAAAGTAAGTAATTGACTATTATGAGAAAAATTCATATAATAAAATTGAAATTTTAGGTATTCCCTTGGTTTTTTGTATAAATCCCAAGTTTAAGATAAGGTGAAAAAATGAAACAAATTAAAATTGTTGGCGGGAACACCCTACGTGGGCAGATCCACATAGGAGGAGCCAAAAATAGTGCAGTAGCTATAATACCTGCAGCTATTTTAGCAACTGGTGAAAGTAAGCTTTATAATGTTCCAAATATATCCGATAGAGATGCTCTATTTGATATAATTAAAGACCTAAATGTTGATGTAAAGATGGAAGGCTCTGTAGTTACTATAAACTCTAGTAATATTCAAAATAAAACCATAAGCGAAAGCTTATCTAAAAGATTAAGAGCTTCTTATTATTTTATGGGAATCTTATTAGGTAAGTATAAACATGTCGAAATGTATTTCCCTGGTGGCTGTAATATTGGTTCAAGACCAATAGATCTTCATTTAAAAGGGTTTGAAGCTTTAGGGGCTACAGTAACTCATGAAGAAGAAAGCCATAAATATATACTTGATGCTGAAAAATTAACGGGTGCAAGAATTAAATTAGACTTTGCTTCGGTCGGAGCTACGATTAACATTATGTTTGCAGCTTCTTTAGCGGAAGGTACTACGATAATTGAAAATGCTGCTAAAGAAACAGAAATAATAAATATTGCTGATTTCCTAAATAAGATGGGTGCTAAGATAAAAGGTGCAGGAACTTCCAAAATAACTATAGAGGGTGTTAAAGATCTTCATCCTGCTGAAATATCAGTTATACCAGATAGAATTGAAGCAGGAACCTATTTAATAATGGGTGCTCTTTTAGGAGATAATCTTGAAGTATGTGGAATTAATCCTAATCATATAACTTCTTTATTAAATAAGCTTAGTGATATGGGCGTAACTTTTGAAGTTAAAGAAAACTCAATAATAATTAGTAAATCACCAAACTTAAAAGCTATAAATATCACAACTTTAGTATATCCAGGTTTTCCTACCGATCTAGGTCAACCTATGTCTGTGTTACTTACGCAAGCAAGTGGTGTATCCCTTTTTGAAGAAACAATCTGGGAAAATAGAATGCAACATGTAGAATATTTAAATAAAATGGGTGCTAATATAGAATTAAAAGATAATGCTCATGCTGTTATAACAGGTCCTACAAAACTAAAAGGGGCTGCAATAAATGCTACTGATTTGCGTGGAGGAGCAGCTCTTGTAACGGCCGGCTTAATTGCGGAAGGATGTACAGTAATATCTAATATAGAATATATTTTAAGAGGATATGAAAATATAATTAATAAATTAAAAAGTGTTGGTGCTGATATAGAAATTATTGAAACTGAAGAATAATTCACTAATAATTACATAATTTTTATTAAGGTGAAATATGAGAAAAAGATATAAACTATTAATTATAATTTTTATATCTTTTATTTTGGTCTTAATTATATACTGGCTATGTTATAAGCCTAAATATACTTATCTTTTTTTAGGAGCAAATTATAACAATTTATCAACATATGATTTTAATGATAGACTTAAATATTTATTAAAAGATAAAAATATTGAATATAAAGAGATCTTAGAACCTTTTATAATTGATGAGTATAATGAGATGCTAGCAAATAATAAACATAATATTAATTATTATATAAAAAATGCTAAATTAATAATTATAAGTATCGGTATAAACGAACTTAATAACTATAAAGAAATAGATTCTTCGATAACAATTGAATATTTAAATAATATGTATAAATTTCTGGCAAGAGTAAGAGAATTAAACAAAAATGATATCTTTATTATAAATATGTATGATAGTAACTATAAGCTTATAAATGACAAAATAAAGCTATACGCAAAAGACTTTAAGGTGCATTATATAGATAGTAGTATCGTGGGAAAAGATAATACTTTCTATATAAAAGATGATTTATATCTTAATAATAAAGGTCATAAAAATATCAGTAATTATATCATAAAGAAAATTTAAAATTATACGATGGTTGACAAAATATTTTATTTTATATATAAGTAAAGTATGAAATTTAGTGAAAAATATATAAAAGATATGAAATCGATGAAGCTTTTTTCAATAAGTGTAACAATTGTTGGCGTTATAGCAATGCCTTTATTTTTTTCTATGGCAATAAATTTATTTCTTTATTATTTAGGAATAAATAATGATATAACGGAATATGTATTGATGGCATGGATAATAGAAATTATCACAGGACCTATAATGATTGCTCTTATAAGATATGACTATAAAATTAAAAAAAGAAAGAAACAATCTGGTGAACCTTATATTTTTGATATAGATAAAGAAATTTCATATGAAAGTTTATGTAATGCCTTAAAAAATCATAAGTATTTTTCTAATAGCTTTAATATTGATGATTCATCTATTTATAAGACTGTTTGTAAGACTATCAATAAACATGATGTTTATAAATATTATATCTTTAAAATGGAAGAATATAATAAAACTGAATATCAAAAAATTTTTAAGAATTTAAATGAAACATATAAGAAAAAATATAAAGAAAAGGATAATTTTATAGGATGGCAACGCCATGCCAGATGTATATTTGTTTTTGTAGACAAATGGAGTAAAGATGCTGAACACTTAGTACATTATTTTCAAAAAGACTTAGGCCGAGTTCAAACTTCAATGACTTACATTATATATAAACATAAAATATATATAAGTCCAATTTTTTGTGATTTTATAAATGAAGGTGCATATAGATTTATAAATAAGCAAGCCAAGAAGATATTAGGCATGGTGAAATTATTTTTATGTAACATTCAATATTGATTTTCTCTTGGTACAAAAAAATCCCTTAAATACTAGTTGCTATCTAAAAAAAGTATGATATAATATCTAGGAAACGCAAACTATACCAATTATTTGGTATGGGAAGGAGGATGCAAAGTGAAAGCAAATATTCATCCAGAATTAAAAGATGCTACCGTGACATGTGTATGTGGTGCAACATTTAAGACTAAATCAACTAAAGAAAACATTAATGTTGAAGTTTGTAGTGAGTGTCATCCATTCTATACAGGAACTCAAAACAAAGCTAAAAAAACAGGTAACATTGAAAAGTTTAATCGTAAATATGGTCTAGATGAAAAGCAAAAAGCTGAATAGTTTTTTGTTTTTTTGTGCCTTAATGATGTTAAGTAGTATTTGTTAAAGATTATATAGCTATTTGCTATGGTATAATAAAAATAGAAAGAAGGTAAATATGAAAGTATTTATTGGAACAGATCATAGAGCAAATGTAATAGAAAGTGATTTAGTAGCCTATCTTCGTAGCAATGGCCTTGAGGTTATTCCTTCCGAGCTTCCTCATGATTCTGACGATGATTTCGCGGACTTTGCTTTTGACGTTTGTCATAATGTAGTTAAAAATCCTGATAGTATAGGTATTTTAATATGTGGAACTGGTATTGGTATGAGTATCGCTGCTAATAAGGTCAAAGGTATTATGGCCGCCAGATGTACTGATGTTGATGATGCCTTTTATGCAAGACAACATAATGCAGCAAATGTAATATGCTTAGGTATGGAAAATAAGCTAGAAAGAACCGAGGAAATAATAGATACTTTTATTAATACTAAGATAGCAAATGAACCAAGATATTTAAATCGGGTGGATAAAATCATAAGATACGAAAAAGGTGCATATAATGAGTTATAAGATATATATTTATATCTTAATGCTACTATTATCAGCTTTTGCCCTAAGTGGAGTCAATTTTGATCATTTTATTAAAGCTAGATATAAGTACGAAGCCAGGGTATTAGCTTTTTTGATGATGTTAGGATTAGCATATACATCGGCGATGTTTATTATTAATATTATTGAAGCTGTATAAAGGAAAGCTTATGAAAAACAAAATATTATTAGAAATTATCATTGTTTTATGTGCAGTATATACCGTAGTAAGAAGTTTTAAACCAAAGACTTCTTTTTTTTATCCTGTGCAGGACACCTATGTTAAGGTTAAGGATACACAGACTAGTGAAATAGATACTTATCCAATTGAAGACTATGTTCTTGGTGTAGTTGCAGGAGAAATGCCAGCATCTTTTGATGAAGAAGCTCTTAAGGCTCAGGCTATTGCTGCCCGAACGTTTGCTTATTACATGATGTCGATATCGGGTAAGGATTATGATTTAACAAATGATACCACAAGTCAAGTACACATAACATATGATCAGATGAAGCAAAATTGGCAAAGTGATTATGATTTTTATCTTAATAAATTAAAGGAAGTAGTAAATGATACCAAAGATATGGTTATGACGTATGATGGCGAAATTATTGCTTCCTTTTATTATTCCATGAGTAATGGCTATACCGAAGATGCTAAAGAGGTGTTTGGCATTGAGAAAGCTTATCTAAAACCGGTAGAATCTAAAGAAGATACCAATAATGGTAATTATGAAATAACGAGCGTTATGAGTAAAGAAGAGTTTTGCAGTCGTTTAGGAATTGAGTGCAGCATGATTACCATTGATAATATTATTTTAACACCCTCGAATAGAGTATCATCCATTATGATAAATGGTCAGGATTTTCTAGGAACCCAAATAAGATCTTTACTTAACTTAAGATCAACTGATTTTACTATTAGTGAGGATAATGATGATATTTATATTACAACTAAAGGCTTTGGCCATGGCGTAGGAATGAGTCAATATGGGGCTGAACTCATGGCTGAGGAGGGATACAATTATGATGATATTTTAAAACATTACTACCAAAACATAACAATTGATAATGTTAATGAAATAACCAAAAGTTAACAAGTATAAAATAAATTTATTCATCCATACTCTATTATAGGAGGAAAGATGAAAACAAAAAGATTTAAAACGTTTGTATTGCCAATTTTATATGTAACAATTATTGCTGTATCATTTGTAGCTATCGCTGGTCTAAATAGTCTATTAAGTAAGGTCCCTGAAGATTATAAATATTCTGAATCTTTACTAACTAATGAGGTTATGTCTGTTGAAAAAGAACAAACTGAGCTTAAAATAGTAAAACCTTACACATCTGATAAAGTAGGAGTTAAGACATCATATTATAGTAAAAATGACGATGATACTAAACAAGAATCTTCTTTAATTTACTATGAAAAGACTTATATGCCTTCGACAGGAATAATTTATACTTCTGATGAATCTTTTGAAGTTGTTGCAGCTTTAGATGGTGAAGTTAAAAGTGTTAAAACTGATGCTCTACTTGGAACTGTTGTAGAAATATCACATAATAGTAATCTTACAACATTTTATTATTCCCTTAAAAACGTGAATCTAAAGGCTGGAGAGTATGTAACATCTGGTACTAAACTTGGTAATAGTTCAGACAATAAGCTAGTAGATAGTCCATCTTTATTATTCGAAGTATATTATCAAGGTAAATCAATGGATCCTGAGAAGTTCTATGAAGCAATGCCAAAAGACTTACAATAATATTATTTATTTAAGAGAAAACAAAATAACAATAAAGGATAATGCTAAATACTATGAATTAACCTTAAGTACTAAAGCTTTAAATAAAGGATATATTCAAGATAAAGATACTTTTATTAAAGAATACTATAACTATTTGAAAAGTAAGCATTTAAATAAATTTTTTTGGAATAAAAAACTGCTTATCATAACAAATTATCTATATTCTTTTAATGAAAAACGTATTTTAAAAGATACCTTTAAAGAAATTGGTTATAAAGAAATAGATATTAAACCTATTGAAAGTATGCTAAATATTAATAAAGAAGATTATTATCTTATAAATAGCGATAATCTAAGATTATTATATGTTGATGATTTAAATCAAAAAGGTAGTCTTGAACTAGATCCGGATATATTATCTGCCAGTGAAATAATGCTATTATTAAAGAATCGCTGTCATAAAAAAAGATTATTTATTATAAATGAAAATGATAAGTTACTAGCCTTGATAGATAAATTAAAAATCAATTATTACTATTATCAAAAAAAGTATATATTTTTTTAAAAAATTACTTTGCCAAGATTATGGGTTATATTTGTCAAATCGCCCGAATTATGTCGAATTTTGGCACACGAAATAGTTTGAAACACCCCTTATATTATGATAAATTTTAATCAGGAAAGAGGTGTTAGAAGTGAAAGGAAAGGTTAAATGGTTTAATAACGAGAAAGGATATGGATTTATAGAATCTGGTAATTTAGCAGATATCTTTGTTCATTACTCTGTTATTAAAAAAGATGGATATAAAACATTATCCGAGGGAGATATTGTTAATTTCCGATTAATTGAGACTCCTAAAGGATTACAAGCCCAAGATGTTGAAACCTTACAATTAACTACTGTATAGTAGTTTTTTTTCTTTTTTAATGATAGAATATAAATAAGGAGATGATATGATGAAAACTAATATTCGTGGAGACAAAGTCGAGGTTACAAAATCGATTAAGGAGTATATCGAAGATAAACTTACAAGATTAAATAAATATTTTGATAACGCTGATGATTTAATGTGTTCAGTAGTAATTAGAGTTAAAAATGGTAATCAAACAATTGAAGTTACCATACCCACATCAAGATTTACTTTAAGAGCTGAGGAAAGCCATGAGGACTTATATGCTGCTGTAGACTTAATTTTAGATAAACTTGAAAGAATGATTCGTAAAAATAAAACAAGACTAGCTAAACAATATAAAAATGTTCCTGCTTTTGAAATGAGCTTTGACTATGAAGCAGAAGATGATGAAGATGATGAAGTAAAAACTAAGATAGTTAAGAGAAAAAATATTGATACTAAACCAATGAATGAAGAAGAAGCTGAACTTCAAATGCAACTTTTAAATCATGATTTCTTTGTATTTAAAAATATTGATGAAGAGTGTGTATCTGTTTTGTATACAAGAAGAGATGGCACTTTAGGAATTATTAACGTTAAATAGAAAGTCGAAAAAATCGACTTTTTTTGTGTAAAGAATGTTGTAATATATTGTTGTATTATTAAATAACTGATAAACTTAATTATAATAAAGGAGAGTTTTAAATATGTATGATAACAAGCTAGAAAATGAAACTATAGAGATTGAAACTGGTACTGAAGTGGATGATTCTATTCAAAGTATCCCGGGAGCAGCACCTTCCTTTGATACAATAACCGAACAAGAATTAAACAAAAATAATCAAACTAGTAAACCAAGCGATGATTATGATGATGAAGAAACATATCATGCAACATCCGTTAATAATAAGAAGAATGTCGAATATAAGTCCTAATAAAGGACTTTTTTAATGCCTTTTTACGTGTTATAATACTGGGTGAGGTGGCAAGATGAATTTTATTAAAAAGTTGTTTGATTCGGAGTATAAAGAATTATGTCGTTTTGATAAATTAGCAGATCAAATAATAAGTTTAGAACCAGAAATGGAAAAACTTAAAGATGAAGATTTTGCTAAAAAAACGCAAGAATTTAAAGATAGAATTGCTGATGGAGCATCTTTAGATGATGTTTTAATTGAGGCAATGGCACTAGCTAGAGAAGCGTGTTACAGAGGGATTGGTGAAAAGCCTTATAAAGTACAAGTTATAGGTGCTTTAGCTATTTATTTTGGTAATATTGCTGAAATGAAAACAGGTGAAGGTAAGACTTTAACTACGGTTCTACCTGCATATGTTGAATCTTTATCAGGCAAAGGTGTTCACGTAGTTACTACTAACGAATATCTATCACAAAGAAATGCTGAATGGATGGGACCTATCTATAATTTATTAGGCGTAAGTGTAGGAGTTAACCTTCGTGAGTTATCCCCAAAAGATAAACAAGAAGTTTATAATGCAGATATTACATATTCTACAAATAATGAAATTGGTTTTGATTACTTAAGAGATAATATGGTTGTTCAAAAATCTGATCGTGTTCAAAGACCATTTAACTTCTGCATTATCGATGAAGTTGACTCAATTTTAATTGATGAAGCAAGAACACCCCTTATTATAAGTGGTGGTAAATCACAATCTAAAAATTTATATGTCGAGGCCAATAGAGCTGTTCAAAGATTAAAAGAAGATGAAGATTATACAGTTGATGCTAAGACTAAATCTGTTTCTCTTACTGAAGAGGGAAGTCAAAAGATTGAAAAGATACTTAATATTTCTAATCTTTATGATATTGATAATACCGTAATGGTTCACCATTTAAATCAAGCTTTAAAAGCTAATTATGCTTTTGCTAAAGATGTTGATTACGTTGTTGAAAATGGCGAAGTTATTATTGTCGACCAATTTACCGGCCGTTTAATGCATGGTAGACAATATTCTGAAGGGTTACATCAAGCAATCGAGGCTAAAGAAGGCGTAGAAATAAACGAAGAAACGCGTACTATGGCTACTATTACATTCCAAAACTTATTTAGAATGTATAATAAATTATCTGGTATGACTGGTACTGCTAAAACCGAAGAAGAGGAATTTAGAAATATTTATAACATGTATGTTATTCAAATTCCTACTAATAAACCGGTTATAAGAGAAGATTTACCAGATTTAGTGTATGGAACAGAAAAAGCTAAATATAAGGCTATCATTAATACTGTTAAAGAAATACATGAAACAGGTCAACCTATATTAATAGGTACAATATCTGTTGAATCCAACGAACATTTAAGTGAATTATTAAGAAAAAGTGGCTTAAAGCATGAAGTATTAAACGCTAAAAATCATGAAAGAGAAGCTGAAATTATCGCTCATGCTGGTGAAAAAGGTGCTATAACTCTAGCTACTAACATGGCCGGTCGTGGTACCGATATTAAACTTGGCGAAGGCGTTCAAGAGCTTGGCGGTTTATGTGTAATTGGTACTGAAAGACATGAAGCTCGAAGAATTGATAACCAACTTCGTGGTCGTTCAGGCCGTCAAGGAGACCCAGGAATGAGCCAATTCTTTGTGTCTTTTGAAGATGACTTAATGCGTAGATTTGGTACTGATAGAATAAAGAATATGCTTAAATCTTTAGGCATGGATGATGATATGGCTATTCGTAGTAAAACCTTAACTCGTAGCATCGAAACAGCACAAAAGAGAGTTGAAGGTAATAACTACGATATAAGAAAGAGCCTTCTTGATTATGACAATGTATTAAACGAACAAAGAGATATTATCTATACAAGAAGAAATGAAATAATCGATGCTGATGACATTCATGAAAGAGTATTAGCAAACTTCAGAAGTGCTATTGTATCATTATGCGAATCTCATATAGCTCCTGAAGGATATTTAACTGATGCTGACCGTACAGATATTGCAGAGTATGTTAATACTAACTTTCTTAAAAAGGGCAATCTAAAACTTGAAGATATTAAGGATTTAAAAGATCAAGAAGTAGTAGATCATATTTATGATTTAGTAATTAAAGACTATGAAGATAAAATCAAAGATTTACCTATTAAAAATGAATTTGAAAAAGCTATTTCATTAAGAGTTATTGATTCTAACTGGGTAGAACATATGAATACTATGGAACATTTAAAAGAAGGTATTGGCTTACGTGGTTATAGTCAAACAAACCCTGTTCAAGCCTATACAATGGAAGGTTTTGATTTATTTGATAAATTATTAGATAAGATAGATCAAGATATTGCTATGTTCTTATTAAAAGCCGAAATTAGACAAAATATTGAAAGAAAGCAAACTTTAAATGGTGTAGCAAATGATGGTAAGGAAAAAGTTAAAGCTAAACCAATTAAAGTTCAAAAGGTTGGTAGAAATGATCCATGTCCTTGTGGCAGTGGTAAGAAATACAAGAATTGTTGTGGAAAATAGTAGGTTTTATAAGGGCTTGCGAGGCATAGGTTTTTCAAAAAATCATAAAAAAACCCAAAAAAATTGAAAAATGTGCTCAAAATGTGCACAAATAATTAAAATGTTCCCAAAAATTTGAAAAATTCAAATGAAACAAAGGAATTTTCAATGGGAACATTTTTTGTAAAAAGGAAGCGATTATTGATGAGAATTGGCATAGATATTGATAATACTATTACTGATAAAATAAAAAAGGCAATGGAATAAGCGGATATTTAACAGGTGGATATTATTATAGAAGCTTTTTTGATTCATCTGCTATTGTAAGCGCTTATGAGAGTATGATAAATCGTTAAACATCATACCAAGACTTAGAAAGAAAATTAATTATTAAATAAAAGGGTAGTGATATTAAATGATAAATGTTGTGTTATGTGGAAGCATGAAAGTTAAAGATAAAATTTTAGAGGTAGCAAGTGATTTAAAATCTCACGGCTATAATGCCTTACTTCCCGAAGAATGTATACAAGGAAAGCCTAAAGCTATAGCTTCTAGAGCACATTTTAATAGAATAATAGATGAAGACAATGAAATCATTTTAGTCGTTAATGATCCTAAAGATGGTGTAGATAATTATATTGGCCCTAATACATTTGCAGAAATAGCGTTTGCTTTTCATTTTAACAAAAAAATTTATCTGCTAAATGACATTTATGCACCATATAAAGATGAGCTAACAGGCTGGAATGTTCTTTGCTTAAATGGGGATTTAAATAATTTATTCAAGTAAATAAAAAGTTTTTAATGGGGGTATATGGAAAAAGAAGATAGAGTTATTTTGCGAGATCAAATAAAACGTTATTTATTAACGTGTTCTGATCAAGAGAGAATAAATATTCCTAAAGATACTTTAGAGGATATTTTATTTGAAACTGAAACTATAAATATCGAAGGCAAATGGTATCAAGTTAAAATTCCTATATGGTCTGGAGCTTTTTTGTCTAAAATAGATTTGAGCGCTATTGATTTTAGTGATGTGTTATGGAATTATAATATATGTGTGGCTTTAAATAATATTTTTGGCCAGCTTTTATCTACTATAGCTCAAATCCGAAGTGACAGAGCTGATAGGTCAAATTACCCATATGAAATATATTATGTAAATACCAATGCTAAAATTAATTTTGCTGAAAGCTTTCTTGCTCGCTTTGGTCATTCTTCTGGTATTCCAAAGTATGATGGCTTAGTATCAATGTCTAATTGCAATTTTAGTGGCACAGGCTTAACCTTTGGCAGCGGTATCAAAGCTATTCAAATATTGAATTCAAATTTATCTAACTCTTCACTTACTTTACCTAATATAAGTCGTTTAACGATTACAAATTCAGATTTAAGTAATAATGATTTATCTAATTTGAGTATAAACGGTTTAAGCAATCAATTTTATGGTACAAGGTTTAAAAACACAGGGATGAGTGTATACTTGGATCCAAATGAGATTGAAAGTTATTTGGCAGCATCCAAATCAGCCTTTAAAAAATTATTTATAGCTATGCTTAATGATTATTTTGTTGGTTGTATTGTCAATGGTCATTTACTTAATAGCCATCCGGATAAAGAACACAACTTAAATTTGATATTAAAAAGATAAAAGTGTTAACTTATTATTGTTAACACTTTTTTATCTATTTCTTTCTCTAATTCTTTGATAAGTTTCAGAGCCTAAAATTAAAGCTTTATTTTTTTGAAAGTAATTGAACATGTTTTCTTGGTATTGTTCTAACACATCTTTATTTTTAAATGCTCTATTTTGCATGTTTTTCTTTTTCTCCGTTTTAGGGCTAATTCCTATAATCATGTAGATTCCTAAAACAATTTCCACTAAATATAAGTTTGCTTGATTTGCACTTGCTACGTACATAGGCAAGTTAGTATCTTTTACATCATCTATGCGTTCAAGTATAATGTCTCCACTCATTAATCCTAAAGTAAGATTATAAAAATCTGATTCTAATTCGGGGTGAAGGCTTATATCGCTTTCTATATACGTTTTAGCATTTTCTCCTGTTAAGAAAATAACATTGTTTCCTGATGGATAATCTTTCAAATAACCATTAATGATAGACTCTAACTTATCAATAGCTTCTGTTTGGCTTTCTCTTATGATTGCTACATCTTGCTCGTCAGAAGCTTCTTTTAATAATGTGTTTGCTTCTAGCAAAGCGCTTCTTTCATCACTTAAGCGAAAGTATAAATCACTATTAAAATTAACATTTCTTAATACTTGTAGTACTTTTAAGTATCTCCTTAAGTTACTACCTTCTAAAGAAGGGATAATTTCATCGTTCATAATACTTAATAAAGTATTCCAAATAAAGGACTTTTCTTCTAAAGATATATCACAAGCATTTAAATATTTACTAAATTCATTTATATCGTTAGGGATAGCAATTATAAAACCATTTTCATAATATCTTTGCAAATTCTCAAGAGCCTCTTTTGAGTCTATAATTTCTGGTTGAATAGTCTTGTCTTTAACTTCTTCTTGTAAAAAAACGGGTTCTTTAGGTCCTTCTTTTAGAGCTAATAATTTTTTTAAGGTTATAAGTAAATCTTTTCTTGCATCTAGCACTTTTTGTGTTCTGTAATTAAGACAATCACTTTTTAATAATTCTGTTAATGCTGCAAATAGGCTCGTAAAATCTGAGGCTTCTTTAAATTCTTCTTCACTAAAAATTAAACAACGATCGTGATTAATGAATTTAATTTTACTTAGAGTATTTCGAAATACTTCAATATATTCATCAAAATCTAAACAATCATTTTGTTCATCAAAGATAACAAATGTTCCGTCAGCTTTAAAATATTTTCCTAATATTCTTAATTCTAAAGGATATTCAAAATCAAACTTATTATCATCGTTGTTATCCATTGCTTCAATAGTTCTTTTTATTGTTATTCCGATTATCTCACTCAAGGCTCTTATTTGGCCATTATAATGAAGCCAAAGTTCATTAAGAATTATTATGTTATTTGAAATTTCGAGAACAAATGAAAGACCATCATGTTTAATTACTTCCATAAGATCATTCATTTGCTTAATATAATTTTCTAAGTTTGTTATAAAAATATCACAAATTATATATGCATCCGTTATTTCTGCGAAGCTCTTTTTGCCTCTGATGTCTAAAGTATAATAACTTAAAACCATTTGGGAAAGTTTATGAGCATCGAAGGATTGGACTTGATCTCCCTTTTCATTAATTAAATCACAAGCTTTTTCCATACTGATTGGATCAATTTTTTTGCGAAGCTTACTAAATTTTTTGGAAACTTCTGCTTTTAATGCTTTCAAGTGATTACGGTATCCTATTAATGAAGGTATTATTTTTTCTGCATTGCTCATTGTTCTCATCCCTTTTTAAAAAACAGTTACTAATATATCACAATAAGCTTTATATAACAAGAATAATAACAATAAAATAGATTAACTTTTTGGCTAGTAAAATGCTTTTTAATAAAGTAATATGATAAGCAATTTATGCTATAATGTCATTGGAGATACTAATATGAATTTAAATGATATAGATTTGAGTCACATAAAAGTAGCAATATTTGATTTTGATGCGACTTTAGCAATTCATAAAGATAAAGACTTTTCTGAACACCGAAAGGTTAGCGAAGAAAATTTTTTTAGCTTTTATGCAAAAGCCTATAAATCTCCTGAACGCTTTTATGATGATATAGAACCTTGTACTAAATCAGAAAAAGCATATGACCTTGTTAATACATTAAGAAAAATGAATATAAAGATGTACTGCTTATCTGGGATGAAATTTACATTTCATTTAAAGGCTAAACAAGCTTTTGTTAGTAAATACTATGGCGATGATATCGAAGTAATTGCCACATCCTCTCAGGAGTTAAAACTCATAGGAGTAAATATTATAAAAGAAATAAATAATTGTGAATTAGATGAAATTTTATTTGTAGACGATTTGGATGAAGTTGTTAGTATGCTAAAAGAAAACGGAGTTAAAGCAATAAACGTTCAAGAAATATGAATGGGATGGTAAATAAAATGGATATGCAATATGAAAATAATGCTGTGCAAAAATATAATGATATAATGCAAAGATATAGAAATGGGGAGTTTGGAGATAATTATCTTACGCTTGCCCAAATAATGGCAGCAGCAGGAGAACCTGACTTTTTTGAAAATCTTACTATCGAAGAAATAGATGAACTTATTAATCAAAGCACAGGAATGCTTCGGATGTTTTTTGCTGGCCTAAAAGAGAAAACGCTTAATTCTGGTGGCATACAAAAACCACTAGGTCGCTTTTTAAATAAAAAAGATAGTAATAATTAATCAATTTGAAAATAATCTTTACGAATTAGATCGTATGAAAACCAATCGGATACCATGATAACATCCGCCTCATCAGCGCTTTTATACTTAGCGGTTAATGTATAATTAGATATTTTAGCCTCCTGAAGAATCATATGATATTCATTTGGCAAACCCACTAATACTTCGTATGTGGGAGTGGTATCATCATTTATAACATTACCTTTTTCATCATATCTTTTAATAACATTAACATTTTCTATTAGTACATTATTAATGAGTTTGCCTTTATATATAGCTTTGATTTTTATATCTACATAAGAATCATCTTTAATTATATCTCTATCACTTGAAGAAACCTCTAAAAGGAAAGGGTAATAATAAGATTCTAAATTATTAAATACATAACCCGTTTCACTACATGGTGCTATTTGATTCTTATACAAAAAAGAATTTTGAGGAACAAAACCATCATTTTTAGCACAGAAAAATTCATTAGAATTATAAAGCTCATCTAAATCTGTTAATATTTCATCATTAACTAAATCTTTTGGTACCTTTTGATAGTCAGTGTTATATAGTTTAATAATTTCGTTAAAATTAGCTTCTTCTGTGACATAAGGAATTTTAACTAATTGTAACGTAATTTCATCGTCATTATCTTTTTGAGCACTATTATTCTTTGTTAAAAAACCGATTGTGATACCTACAATAAATGATATAAAAATAATTAAAAATGGTACGATAAATTTCTTCATAGAATCACCTTATTTATTCTCTATAAAAGATAGATTATATTCACTACATAAAGTTGCATCGTTATTTTCCTTTGCTTTAGGGACAAAGAAAAGCTCAATACTAGAATTTTTATCGGCTTTTTCTAATACTTCTCTTATGTTATCTTCGGCGTTTAGCTCTACTATTATTTTGTTATTATTATGTCTTACATTAGCGACAGTAATATCGTTAATAATACATCCGTAAAACTTAGGATTACCATCTTTATAAGCAAAAATATTTCCTTGGGTATTAATTGCTATCAAATCATTTATAGGATTACTTTCTAAAGTTATATCATAAACATTATTGTTTTCCGAACAATTCTTTAAATTATCACTATTTAAATACATTCCCTTTGTTAGTGAGCCATTCGCACATGATCCTACAATCTTTTTTGAATCAGTTATAATATTAGTAACAAATTTTTTATAAATTTTATTTATTTTTTTAGTGCTTATATCTTTTTCAGTAATTTTTTGAGAGTTCTCAATGTTTTTGTTTAAATATAAAAGGGTTATATATTCATCGTCTTTATTTGTTTTATCATCATTAGCAAAGCTATTACCTACGAAAAAACCTAGCTCTAACATTAAAATAGAACATAAAGTTATAAATATAATTTTTTTGATATTTTCGCTCTTTTTATTAATGTTCATTGTCTAACATCCTCATATAATAAAGTATAGCATATAAATGTTTTAATTAAAATTGCTAAATATAGTAAAATAGATTCTAGGGAGAAAGAAAAAATATGGCTAAAAAAGATAATATTATTATGTCTTTAGATGAAATAAAAAAGTTTAATAAAGACATTCAAAAAAGATGTGAAGATTATAATAATTTAAATGATTTATCTTCTTTTTCTAAAGAGAAAATACAAAAATGCATTAATAAATATTGTCTCCCTGAATTTCCTAG
This sequence comes from uncultured Bacilli bacterium, assembly GCA_947586825.1. Classification (GTDB taxonomy): domain Bacteria; phylum Bacillota_I; class Bacilli_A; order RF39; family UBA660; genus UBA6448. Next base: position 59,815 of record CANPXU010000003.1, read on the forward strand.
GTATGAGAATGATATAGTTTATACTAAAGAAAATACTTTAGATATTTTAGATAATCTAAATCTTGAAAATATTACAGATAACCAAGGGGAAAAGGGCATAATTATTAAGCGAGCAAACTTAAGAGCTTTTCCTACGAATAAGCATTTATATGATAATCAAAAACTTCAAAAGTTTGATACTATTCAAGAAAGCGAACTTTTAGTAAATACTCCTGTTGTAGCTATTCATGAAAGTAAAGATAAAGCTTGGGCTTTTGTCATTAGTCCCTTTTATATGGGTTGGATAGAAAAAGAAAATATGGCATATGCGAGCACAAAAGATTGGAATTACTTTATAAATAACCAAAATTTTATCACAATTACGGATAAAAGTTACCTATGTAAAGAAATAAGCTTGGATATGAGTGTAACGTTGCCACTTATAAAAATTAATCGTAATGAATATGAGGTAGCTTTACCTACTAAAGACCTTAATAATATGGTTACGATATCTAAAGTAACTATTCCTAAAAATATTGCCAATATAGGCTTTTTAGAATACACTTATGAAAATCTTCTTTGCCAAGCTTTTAAATATAAAGGCTCAAAATATAGTTGGGGTGGCCTAGATGAAAGTGTTGATTGCTCAAGTTTCGTTGGAAATGTTTATCGCTGTTTTGGCTTCTATTTTCCCCGTAATACTTCAAGTCAAAAAATTAGCATTGGCACAAGCTTATCCGTACAAAATAAGACTCTAGAAGAAAAACGCCAAATAATTGAAAATAATGTCCCATGTTTATTATTTCGGCCAGGACATGTAATGCTTTATATAGGTAGGTATAATAACAAAAATTGTATTATTCATGCTAGTGGTCAATCTCTATCTGTCGTTATTTCTGAAGTTGATACAAGTATTTTATCAACCTTAGATAGAATCATTATAGTAAAATAAAAAGAATGTAGTTACATTCTTTTAGGTTGATCAGGATCATCATCAAATTCACCATTTTGATACCTTTGCTCAATATCCCGCATGGTATCTTCACCAATAATATTTTTTAAATCATTTACTGTGTGTTGCATTAATGACTGGGCTGCAGGACCTCGCATTACTCCTGCCATTTCTCTGTTTGCATTTGCTGAAACTTCCGATACTTTATTTGAAAAACGAATGCTATCAGCAAGATCATGGCTAGGGGATTTTTTACTTTTATTAAATCTTAATAATCCTGTTGTAGTAATAATATCTTCTTGTAAATAGGCTTCAAATGAGCCGTCATATTGACCATTATTAATTAATGACTTATATTCAGCAGCTTTTCTATCTAGATACTCTTTCCATTTTTGTTTACTGCCATAGTCTTGTTCACTAGTAAAATCGCTATCAATTTGTCGAGTCTTTAATCTAAAAATGTATTCATCGGTAATTAAATCGTTTAGTATTTTATATCTCTTATTATCCATAAGACCAAATTTAGGTCGTTCAATTTTTGTCGACACTAAACTATGTATGTCACTGGGTATCTGAATACCTTTTTCGGCAGCCTGCGACAGAGCATCCAAAGGCAAACTAGCTTGATAATCATAAATAGTAGGTTTTAGGCGACTATAATAAATATTACTAATATCGCTAAATTGCTTTGCATCAGCGCCTTTAAGCTCCCTAGCGAAACTTTCTATCGTATCTATAATCGCTTTCTTTTTCCACGCTAATCTTTTAATCTGTATTTCAAGCTGTTCACCTTCGCTTAATGCAGCATATTCGGCGATTGTTCCTTTAAATACGCCAATGTTTGAATCTATATTATATTTTTCTTTTATTGATTCCATTTGAGCAATTAATTCTGCTTTTTTGTCTGGAGGTAAATCTACATATTCCCCATAAGAATCAGAGTATAATTTTAATGATACAAGATAAGCATAAGTTTCATGGCTATTATAATTTCCATATAATATATCATTATGATTTAAGTTTGCCATATAATCTCCTTTAAAGAAAGCCAGATTCTTTAATAAAGTAAAAATAACATTTTCCATTATAATTATATAGCAATAAAAATCTTGTTAAATAAAACATAGTTTATGTTATACAATATTTGACAAGGTATTAAATATCCATTGTACTTACTTATAATAATAATTTATGTTGAAAAATTATCACTATATAACTATAATAATCCTTTAAAGGGGGATACTATGCCAGAAGACATTAATAATTTAGAATTATACGATTTATTTGGAGTGCTTAAGATAGAAGAAATTTTTAGAAAAAATAATATTCCTATAGCTATTCCTTATCCTAAAGAAGATATATATAAAAGAGTAAAAGAACTTTATGAAAAGCAAACAGGTCTTGTAGAAAACGATGAAAATAAATTATATAAATGGTTAGAGGAAAATAATCGTTTTCCTATGCTTAGTATATTAATTTATCAGTTCTTAAGTGACTTTGTAAATGGTAATACTTTAAAACCTGAATTTAATACTAAAGATCCTTTTCTATTTGCTAATTTAAAACCATTATTTGAAATAGCATTAGATCATTCATATTATTGCTTTCAAAATCGAAAAAAATCCGAGTATAAGCTTTCACAAATCTCTAAAGAAGAAATAGAATATCATGCCAGAAATATACTAGCTCAAATTAGTCCGGAATGGTTAGCTACCTATGAAAGATTGCAAGATGAGCGAAGAGTAGTTTATCTTGATGAATTAAGTGAAGAACAAAGAAAAGAGTTTATGGCTAAGTATGGTTTAGATACCTCATTAACTAACTTTATAACTAAAATCGAGGGTAAATATGTAATTTTTATAACTCGAAAATATACTTTATATGATGTCACATCAATAGTACATGAATTTGCTCACTATGTTAGTATGTCAGCCAAAGAAGAAAAATTACCAAGAATTCTATCAGAATTTTATTCAATATTTTATGAAATGTATGCTACTAGATATTTCTTAAGCCAAAATTATAGTGAAGAAGAGGTTGAGGCTTTATATGATGATAGAATAAGCAATATAAATGATTTGATATTGTATTCTTTACCTTTATTTGATTATTTTATAATTTTTTTAGAGGATGGATTAATTAGTGAAGAGCGAATGATTAAAAAAGCTGAGGAAACAATTCAATTGACTGTTAAAGCGGTGTCTTCGGATGTACTTGAGATGATTAAAGCTAAAACGCCATCGGCATTAGATCCTGTTAGAATGGCATGTGATAAATGCGATAGTTATTTAGAAACTATGCTTTTATCACCTGACTTAGTATATGAATCATATGTTTATATAATAGGTCATTATTTATCTACTAATGCTTTTGATAAAATGGCTAAAGATTCGAATGCTAGAGATGATATTTTAAATAAAATACGCCTTTTAGCAGAAAGAAAAATCGAGATGGATCCGTATGATATTTTCCTTCTTTGTGGAGTCGATAACGAAAAAGCAAAAATTCAAAGAGTAGGCGAGGCACCAGATAGTGGTACACCAAAAAGATAACCTTTTAAATGGATAGTTATATATCTTTAAAAGATTGTTAATATTATAAAAAAAATATATAATTAATTTAGGAAGTGAAATAATGATTTTTGATATATTGGGTTGGATAGGAATGGTTTTGGTATTAGTGGCTTACTTTCTTTTATCACTTGAGAAAATTTCTAATGGAATATTGTATCAAGCCTTAAATTTGTTAGCTGCTATACTTATGGCGATAGGTCTTTATCCTAAAAATGCTTGGTTTTCTTTTACACTTCAAGTTATATGGGGATTAGTAGCTATAATTGCCATCATAAAAATAACTAAAAAAAGTAAATAAATTATAATCTGCAAAGGAGGTCTTATGGAAAAGGGCATAATAAAAAAGTTAAATAAACCTCTTACTGAAGAAGAAAGATTAGCAGAGGCCTTTTTTATTCAAGATGCTGAAGATAATACTTTAATGCATATTGAAGCTTATCAAAGTCATCCTTCTTCTTGTAATGGTAGATATATATGTTCAGATCTATTTAAAGAAACATATCCTTTATATTCCGAAAGTAATGCATCAAGAGAGAAGTATAATATAGTTATACATAATTCAGCAGCTGTTTTAGCTAATGAGATGTTTGGTATTGATGTTAAAGACCCTTCAATAAAAAGATGTATCTTTTTAACAGGAATTCCTGGTGGAGGTAAATCTTTTTTTATTCAATCGTTATATACTTATGACATTATTGGTGAGGATACAATGGTTTATGAAGGAAGTATAATTTCTCCTTCGGTTCATGAAAAAATACAATCTGCTATGCAAATGGGAAAAGAAATTTATATAATTATTGTTAATCCTTCGCTAGAACTTGCTGAGCGTAATGTTATTTCTAGATTATCTGAAATAGGTAGAGATGCAACTTGTGATGTAATGGCCAAAATAGCTAGCGAGATACCTAGAGCAATTGCCCAAATTCATGAAGCTTATCCTGATATTTCTTTAGCAATAATTAATAAAACCTCAAATACGGATTTGGATTGTAAGATTGGTTTTGGTGATTTAGACTGTTTATATCATGGTAGTTTTGATGAAATACTTGCTAAACTACAGGCATTAAGGGCACAGTATTTAGCTGAAGCTTCGACATTAGACCAAGTCGTAGTCGCAGAAGATATGCCAAAGGGAGAGTTAGATGAAGACTATAACCAAAAAAGATGATAAATTTTTAAAAACGATTGTAGAAAAGGCCAAGAAAATAGCCCAGCTAACAAAGTATAAAGAAATTGCCGACAAAATTAAAGCTAGGGCTAATTATTAAACTATGAATAAAAAATATATTTGGTGGCTAATTTTTATACTTTTACTAATACTTCTTTTGATATTTGTCTTTTTTAAAATTAATAAAAATGATGATCAGAAAAACAATAATAAGGATAATAGTGTAATGGATATAGTAAAAATTAAAATAAATGATGATGAATATGAACTTAAGTTAAGTAATAATGAAACTGCTAAAGAATTTTTAAAACTTCTTCCTTTAAATATTGATATGCAAGAATTAAATGGCAACGAAAAGTATTATTATTTAGATGATACTCTTCCAAGTAATCCTCAGAATATAGGGAAGATTGAAAAAGGCGATGTTATGCTCTATGGTGATGATTGTATTGTGATTTTCTATAAAACATTTAATACAGCTTATAGCTATACAAAAATAGGACATATAGATGGACTTAATGAATTATCTAGTGAGAATATTACGGTTTTAATAACAGAGTAATTATTAGCACTAGATTTTTTTAATTATTTTGATATAATAATGGGCATTGACTGAAGGGGAAATATATGAATAATAAATTATTAGTACTTTGTGATGAACTTCCGGGCGAGCATGATGGTTATACTGTAAAAGATAGTAGATATTTTAAACAAATATATGTTGATCCAGCAGAAGATTCAGATCGTATATTTATGTGTTGGGATTCAATTATTCCTGAAGATAGAGCATTTATTAATGCTTTAATGCATTATGTTCGTCTTACAGAATTTCCTGAACCTGGATTTTTTCTTGATCAAAGAGGAGCCATGGATCCTGCTTCAGGAACTATTCGTGGTAGTCTTCAAGAAGAAAGCTATTTAAATACTTATAACGGAATTGTGACAAGAGCCTTACAACTAGCTAAAGCAGGAGAAGATCCTACAGGCGAAGTGTTAGACTATGCTGTACAATATCCATTTTTAGCTAATTCTCGCTTTTATGAATATTTTTCAAAACTTTTAAACGATAAATGTGTAATTAGAATATTACCAACTTTTAGTAATAAATCAGATCGTAATATAACTTTTTATCGAGCTAAAATGTTAGAGGCTTGGCAATCCCAAAATCAATTTATGGATGAAAAAGCTGCTGCTCAAGTTCTTCCTACTATTTACTATGACTCTATTAGTGAAGTATTAGATAAATCTGCAGATGAGCTTTTAAAGATATATTCTCTTCCATTATGGGGAGAACCGGAGCAAGTGCCTCCTGCAAAATAGAACCAATAAGGTTCTTTTTTGTTTGAAGATGTATGCTATAATAACATCATAGAAAGGATATAAGATGACATTATCACAAGAGCCAAGATTTGGAATTAGTATTAGCTTTGAATTAATCGATTTATTTACTATTGCTGATAAAGCAAATAGTGAAGAAGAGTTTATAAAACTTAGAGATGATTATTTTGCTTCTTTAGCTTTAGATCCGAGGTTTCAAGGTTTTGACTATATCTTCCCAGGTCTTAAAAATATATCCTTAAAGGTTGTTAAAAATATATATAAAGAAATAATTAAAAATGTAGACTATATAACTCCTGAATGGGTTGGCAAAATGCGAGCTATTATCGATATAACTAAGCCTATGTTTATAGATGGTGAAGTAAATAGAAATATCTTTAGTTTTGAATATTTAGATAAGATTGCCAATTTTGCCAGAAAACATGACATGAAATTCAGAATGCATAATATTATATGGCATAAAGATTTTAGACCCATTTTTGCAAACGCCTCAAAAGAAGAAATGCTCAAATTTTTAGATGCCTACACTTTTGAGTTGAACAAAAGATACAAAGATGTTATCTATGCGGTAGATGTTTTAAATGAAATAGCTTCCGATCAAAAGGGTGAAGTATTAAGAGAAAGTAAATGGAAAGATTTACTAGGACCTGAATACTTTATAGATATTTTAAAAATAGCTAAGAAAAACTTTACGGGTATGCCACTATTTTATAATGAGTATGGTGAGGAGAGAAAAGATAAAAGAGAAAACATACTAGCTATTATTGGGAAGATAAAAGAAAAAGAAGCTGAAGAAGGAATAACCATTTTGGATGGTATTGGAATTCAAGCTCACTATAATGCTTATACCCAAGATAAAGATATAAAAGAGGCGTTCTTAGACTATTCAAAAACAGGAAAGATTCTTCAAATAACAGAATTTGATGTATCTAATGATGGAAATTCTAATTATTTTGATTATCAAACAGATAGAGTATATAAGACGGTTTTAGAAAATGCCATGCTATTTAAAATAAAACTCTTTAGTATGTGGGGTGTATCTCAAGATATATCTTGGAAATCAAAAGAAATAAATAATTTTCTAACATCTGAGGGCACAGTATCAGAATACGCTATAAAGATAATCCAAAACTATAGCTTAAAGTAAAAAATCCCCAAAGAATCAACAAAAGATTATGAAGTTTGAAATGCAAATAAATATGTAGTATACTTTTATAAGCAATGAATATTTCTTGAGGAGGTAAAGTTGAACAAAAATTATCCCTATTATTCTCATGAGAAAATAGCTAATTTAAGAGAATTATTAGAAAATAATAATAAAATAAACAAAGATGATATAGCTTTTATATATAAAGATAGTCATTTAGAAACTAAATCTAAAACCTATCAAGAATTTGCTGAAGAAGTAACAAACTTAAGTAATTATTTATATAAAAAGTATAATAATAAACACATCGCTATTATTGCCGAAAATAGTTATAGTTGGATTGTTCTTTTCTTTGCTATTATTTTAAGTAATAATGTTGCGGTTATTATCGATAAAGATTTAGAACCTGAAAGGATTATAAAACTATTAAGTATAAGCGATACAAATGATATATTCTGCTCTTCATCATATGTAGATTCTATTGATTTAAATAAATATAATGTTAATTATCTTGATGATATTGAGGAGCTTATTAATAAAGGAAAGACGCTTAAGAATGGTACTAAATTAGATTCAGATAAACCGGCAGTAATATTCTTTACCAGTGGTACTACCGGCTTTAATAAAGCTGTAATGCTAAGCCAAAAGAATATCTGTGCCGATTTATATGGAGCATCTAGTATATTTAAGCCTTTTGGTACTGCTTTTGCACCACTTCCTTTCCATCATGCTTTTGGGCTTATAACTGCGGTTTTAAAACCGGTTTATTACCACGTTCCAGTATTCTTAAATAGTAGTTTAAAAAGAGTACTTCCTGAGATTCAAGAAGCTCAGCCTAATACAATGTTTGTTGTTCCGGCTTTTATAGAAACATTTTATAAACAAATATGGAATACGGCGCGAAAGACTAAACAAGAACGTAAGTTAAAAATGGGTATTAAGCTAAGTAATATGCTTATGAAGTGTCATATTGATATTCGTAAGAAATTATTTGCAAGCCTTTTAAGTCAATTTGGTGGGAAACTTGAATATATCATTTGTGGGGGAGCACCATTAGAAACAAAGTATGTAACTTGGTTTAGAAGTATAGGCATCGAAATATTAAATGGCTATGGCATAACAGAATGCTCTCCAGTGGTATCGGTTAACCGTAATGAATTTAAATGTGATGGTAGTGTTGGTCAAATATGTCGAGATGTCGAAGTTAAAATAATCGATGGAGAAGTCTGTGTTAAAGGCGATATCGTTATGCTTGGCTATTATAAAGATAAAAAAGCTACGGATGAAGTTATTATTGATGGATGGTTTCATACTGGAGACTATGGCTATTTAAATAAAGATGGATTCTTGTTTATAACCGGTAGAAAGAAAAACTTAATTATCCTTAGTAATGGAGAAAATATTTCTCCCGAAGTTATTGAAGCCAAACTTGCTGAAGATGATGGAGTATGTGAGGTAGTAGTTACTAACGAAGGTAACCGTTTAGTAGCCCATATTTATCCGAATGAAGATTATCTTCAAAATCAAGAATACTTTGATAATTTAATAACTAAGTATAATAAAAATGTTCCTAAAAATCATCAACTTGCTTATGCCGTTTTAAGAACAACTGAATTTAAGAAGAATAATAATCGTAAGATTTTAAGAGATAAAATAATGGAGGAGTAAATATGAAAGATAAAGTAGTTTCAATTATTGCTGAAACAACAGGAATGGCAAAAGAAGATATTAAAGAAAGTTCCAATCTATTAACAGATTTAGAACTAGAAAGTTTAGATATTGTAACTTTAGTAGCAGAACTAGAAAAAGCAGTAGGAAAAGAGATACCTGATAAGGATATTAAAGAATTCCAAACCGTTCAAGATATCATAGATTATTTAGAAAAAAATGCTTAAGATTTATGAGTATAAAGATATATCTTCTAAGGAAGCTTTAAAAAGAGCTTTAAAAAATTATAACATCAATAATATTGAATTGGTTTATAATGAATATGGCAAACCTTATTTAAAGGATAATGCTATATACTTTAATATATCTCATACCAAGAATATTGTCGTAGTAGCAGTATCAGATACTGAGGTGGGAATAGATATTCAGTATAAGTGCTATAAACCAAGGGTAAAAGATAAATATTTTACTAAAAGTGAAATAGAATATATTGATAATGCCCTAGATAAAGAAGATGCCTTTACTAGAGTATGGGTAAAGAAAGAGGCTTATGTTAAAATGCTTGGCCAAGGCTTATCATATGGGCTTAGAAATGTTGATACAAATAGCTTAAATATTGATGTTCAAATGAAAGATAATCTTTATATGGCTGTGTGTCTTAAAAATAGTTAGGATGTGGTACATATTAATATTTTATATTGTGGTGATAAAAATATCGAAGATGGGTTAATTATCTCTATTTTGTCATTATTAAAACATAACGCTAATGCTTTTAACATTTATGTTTTAACGATGAAATTGGAAGGTCATGAACCTGTTTCCCAAAAGTGCATTGACACTTTAGATAAACTTTTAAAAGAAAAGAACTCTAAAAGTTCAATTAAGTTGATAGATGTAACAGACTTATTTAATAAAAATCAACCAACAGCAAATATGGAAACAAGATTTACTCCATATTGTATGCTTAGACTATATTGTGATTTAATACCGGAGATTCCTGATAAGATATTATATTTAGATAATGATGTTGTATGTTACAACAATATTAAAGAGTTATACGATATAGATATAACTAATTACGAGTATGCTGGAGTATTAGATTACTATGGTAGTCATTTCTTTAAAAGAAAATGGTTAAGAAGAACTTATGTTAACTCTGGAGTTCTTCTTATGAACATAAAACTTATTAAGAAAACAGGTCTTTTAAAAAAGGCTCGTAAAAGATGTGCCTCAAAAAGAATGCTTTTACCAGACCAAAGTGCTTTAAACAAAGTGGCTGTTTCTAAATTAATTATTGATACTAAATATAATGATCAACATAAAGTATGCCCTGATACGATATTTAGACACTTTAGTACAACATTTATCTTATTCCCAAGAATTAAGACCCAAAAGGTTAAACCTTGGCAAATAGATAGAATGCATGATATTTTAGAAACTTATGAATTTGATGATATTCTAGATGAATATTTGCAAATAAAGAAGAAAATGTAAAGAAAATAGCTTATTATTTGCTAATAATATTATTTTTGATAAACTATTGTATATGGTTAATAACCTTACAACAATTAGATTAAGGAGAACAAAATGAACAAAAATGTAGTACCAATTTTTTTTGCTATAGATTCGGGATATGCTCCATATTTATCGGTAGCTATTGCTTCCCTTATAGATAATGCATCAAAAGATTACAACTATGATATTCATGTTGTATATGAATCAATTACGGAAGATGCAATTAAGAAATTAAAGACACTTGAAACTGATAATGCTAAGATAATTTTTACAGAAATGAAAGATGGCTTTAAGAGTATTATAGATAGTAAACAAAATTTATTAAAAAATGATTTCTTTAAATCATTAACAATTTACTTTAGAATCTTTATTCCTTTTATGTTTAAAGAATATGATAAAGCTATTTATATTGATAGTGATACTTGTATAGTAGGAGATATATCAGAACTTTATAACTATGATTTAAAAGATAATTTATTCGGTGGATGTAATGATATATCTTGTCAAGATAATGCTATATTATGTGAATATTTTAAAGAAAACGCGGGAGTTACAGTAGATAGATATATTAACTCTGGTGTTCTTTTAATGAACATGAAAAAGCTAAGAGAAGTTGATTTTCAAAGTCATTTCTTATACTTATTAAATAAGTATCATTTTGATACTGTATGTCCTGATCAAGATTATATTAATGCTATGGCATGTGGCAAGATATTACCTCTTCCAAACGAATGGGATGCTATGCCTACAGGTGGTAAATTAGTATTTGATAATCCTAAGATTGTTCATTTTAACTTGTTCTCTAAACCTTGGCATTATCCTGATGTTGAATATGCTAATTATTTTTGGGACTATGCTAATAAGTCTTTATTTAAAGAAGAAATCGAAAGAGAAAGAGATAACTTTACGGCAGAAGCTAAAAAGGCTGATGACGAAACCTTTGCTAGCCTAGTTTCTCGTGCCGAAGAAATAACTCACAATGAAGTAACATTTAAAAAAGTATTTGAAAGTGGTAAAGAAAAAAGAATTTAGGTAAAGTATGATTATAGGTGGGTCTAAAAAAGAAGTAATAAATAATATTAAAAAGAATATCGAAGATAAAGAATATAATAAAAAAGTAGAAGTTAATGATGCTGTTCTTAGTGATGAGCAAATCGATGAATACTTAAATAAATTCTATAAACAAAAAAAGTCTATATCATATAAAATAAAAAATAAAGCTGTTTTAAAGGGGATATACAAAACAGGTAAAGATATTTTAAATAGTATAACTGTAATTGGAGAAGAAAATCTTCATGATTTAGATTTATCAAAAGGAGCAATTATAACCTGTAATCACTTTAATCCTTTAGATAGCTATAATGTTCGTAAAGTAGTCGAGGAGATTCTTCATAAAAAATTATATATCGTTATTGAAGAAACTAATTTAGCTATGCCAGGTGAACTTGGCTTAATTATGAATTACGCTAATACAATACCTATTACTAAAAAGCCTAATTATATCTTAAAAACATTTATTCCTGAAATAAAGAAAATATTAGATGAAGGAAATATTGTTCTAATATATCCTGAAGAAGAAATGTGGTTTAATTACAAGAAACCTAGACCTTGCAAAAGAGGAGCCTATCAATTTGCTAGTCAATTAAATGTTCCGGTTATATCATTATTTGTTCAAATTGATAACTTAGATACTAAAGATAATGATGAATTCTTAAATACTAAACAAACTGTCCACATCTTAAAGCCTATTTATCCTGATGAAAATAAATCTTTAAAAGAAAATAGTGCTATTATGGCTGATACTGATTATAACCAAAAGAAAGAAGCATATGAAAAAGCTTATAATAAAAAGCTTACTTATGATTTTTCTTATGATGATATTGCTGGTTATCTCAATATGTAGCAAATTGTTAAAATTTTATTGTTTTAATTGATATGGAAGGGGTATTTTTATTAGTAAGTTGGTAATGAGCGTTAAAAAAAATTCTTTATTAATAGCAAGCTTTTTAATTCTTCTAATTATTTTACTTTTTTCTTTCTTTAAATTTAGAGATGAAAAAAGAGACTATGAAGAAACTTTAGAGGAAAACATTCAATTTTGCTTAGATAATGACTATATCGGTACTGAATATGAAAGTTTTTGCCTTGAAAATTTGAGTGATAATAATAAAATAGATTTTTTTACAGCTTTTGCTAATGTAGTATCACGGGGGTTTCGAACAATAGCAACTACTTTGTTTTTATTTATTGCTATTCCTTGTTTATGGAATACATGTAAATATCTTCGTAATAAAGTTATAAAAAATGATTTAACAAGAATGAACTATAAAAAAATAAGATACAACTTATTTAAAGAGGCCTACAAGTCTGTTTTAATACTTCCCCTTATTGTAATTATAGGTATTATTCTTTGTTATATTTTAACAGGTTCTTTTTCAGCTGATTATTCAATTCAATATAGAACTGCTATATGGAGTGCAAAAACATTAGGTAAGCCATTTCTTTTCCTTGCGGCCTACTTACTAAATATGATTTTTACTAGTATTATTTATGTGAATATTTGTTTGGCAGTTGCTAGAAAATACCACAATTACTTTGTGGCTTTAATATTATCTTTTTTATGTTTTATTGGTATTGAGGCATTTTTAGAAATAGTTATAGGAGGAATATTATTTACTTCTATATTTAAGTCTGATGCAAGCATAATTTTTAATATTATGAATATGATGACTTTTAACGATTCTTTTGGCATATTACCTGTTATTAGTTTTTCTTGTGCTATGGCTATTATATCCACTATTGTTGTATTTTTACTTTATAAAAATAAAGAAAAATTAGTAATTGATTGTGAAGCAAACTAGAAAGGAATTGCTTATGAAAGTAGAACTTAAAAACGTTAGTAAAAGCTTTAAGAATATAGATGTTATTAAAAACATTAACTATACTTTTGAAAGTGGAAAAATATACGGCTTGTATGGTCGGAATGGCTCTGGGAAAAGTGTGCTATTAAAATTAATCTGTGGGTTTTTGGCTCCTACTTCAGGTTCAATATTATTTGATGGCATTAATTTTAATGAAAAGTTGGAATTTCCTAAAAGTTTACGGGCATTAATTGAAGCTCCTTCTTTTTTCCCGGATTTAACGGGTTATGAAAATTTGCAAATGCTAGCTAAAATTCAAAATACCATTGGTGATAAAGAAATACATGAAGCATTAGATATTGTTAATTTGACTAATGAAATGAATAAGAAATATAAAAAATATTCTTTAGGTATGAAACAAAAATTAGGAATTGCTCAAGCCATAATGGAAGATGCTGATGTCTTGATTTTAGATGAACCATTTAATGGTATAGAACAAGTTTCGGTAGCAAAAATAATGAATTATTTATTAGAACTCAAAAATAAAGGCAAATTAATAATTGTTAGTTCTCATATAATTGAAGATTTAAATAAAATTTCCGATACTTTATTACTTATGGATGACGGAATGCTAAAAGAAACTCAAAACCTGAAACAATAGGAAAACTAGATTTATTATTCATCTAAAAAAATTTATGATAGTCAAATTATTATTTAAAATAGTTACAAAAAAGAAAAGGGATTTAGTATGAAGCTTCAAATCAATATATTAATTACAATTTTAAAAAAATATAAATATTGGATCATGGCCTTTTTATTCCTCTTTTTAGTTTCGTATATACTATCAATGGTAAGCCCTAATACTAAAATAAGTATGAGTTATGATTTCTTTACTATGATAGGATATCCTGTTAAAGATAATTTAGGTTTCATTTCCTTATTAGTTACTATATATCAGCTTATTTTATATATTTTTTTATTTACTCAATTTGTTTTTTATGAATTTAATTATTCTTTGGAAAATATTTTAATCCGAGCTGACTCTCGTAAATGGTTAATGCAAAAAATAATTATATCAATATTAGCTACTATCTTACTTAAATGTATTTATATAGCTTTTACTTATTTATTATTTAGCCATGTTGTTACTTTTAATATAAAAATTTTTTGCTATCCTATTGCTATTTTGCTAGTGACGTTAGCATTTTTAATATTTAATCTTAATTTTCCTAAATTGTATGCTAATATTTTGACAATTGTTGATAGCTGTCTACTACTTTATCTTTTTTTCCATTTTAATATTAAGTTATTAATAGGCTTTATTATAATTTCTTTAGTCATGTTTTTATATACTATTTTAAATTTTAAATTTAAAAAAATTCTTTAACGTAAAATTTATGATATACGTTATATCAATATTGTTTATAAATTTGACAAGACTTTCATATAATGATAAAATGAAAGTGCTTTGAAAGGGAAAAGTAACATTATTATTTATATAAGTGAGCTAGGTATA
>CANPXU010000004.1 GCA_947586825.1 uncultured Bacilli bacterium
CAAGATTTTCTTGTAAAAATCTCGTTTTCATCTGTCAATTTACGTGAAGTCTAGAATTTTAGATGGCGATAGAAATCATTTTCTAAAATTAATCTTGAATATCTAAATTTATGATATATCTCTGTTTGCATATCACTTATATAGTCACTAGCAACTGTTTGACCGGTGTAAGTTTCTGCTAATTCATTATATCTTCCTTTATTTGTAATAAAACTTCGATCAGAAAAAATAACTAAGTCATCACTATCAGAAAATATATCTTTACCCATAAGTAGTCTTGAATCATATTCTACTCCTAACATATTAAGCATCGTTGGTAATATATCTAATGAACTACAATACTTTTTATTATCAACGTGTTCTACCTCACTATTGTAAATTATAAATGGCATTCTATATTTTTCAAAAGTTGCATCAAGTTTATAAGTACTTAATTCTTGCATCTCATCAAATGTTAATCCTGGAGGATAATGATCTCCTGTAATGATAATTACCGTATCATCTAGTTTCCCCTTTTCTTTAAGCCTATTAATGGTTTCTTCTAAAGCTTTATCAAGTTCTATTTGCGTTGCCAAATAAGCTTTAGCTTTATCAGAATAATCTAAATTCTTTACTTTATTCCAGTTTTTCTTAACTAAAACATTACCACTATCATATGTTTGATGACCACTCATCGTAACATAATATGCAACGAAATGGTCTTCGTTTATATAATCATCAATAGTTTCTTTAACCATTTCATAATCACTAGGATGCCTAACATTGCAAGTAATTCTCTTTTCAAGACCAGTACCACATGCTAGGAAATTATCATATCCCATGTTTGTAATGTATTTATCTCGATTGTAATAATTATAATCCCAATCATGATAAGCATAAGATTTATATCCAAGTGACTCTAACACATTAGCATAAGAATAAGGATAATAATTATTATGGCTCTGTTCCATACTCCAGGTTCCATCTGCCGGGAAAAGACTAGTATCAATAACATATTCACTATCTGAAGTTCCTATGGAAAATAAAGGAGCATAATAATTCGAAAAATTAATACCTTCTTGAGTAATTTTATAAAGTGTTGGTGTTACATCTTTTCTTATAGCCATATTGCTAAATGATTCTGCAATAAAAACAATAACATTCTTATTTTTAAATATGCCAGTATATTCATTTTTATTCGTAGGTTTTTGTTTAATAATATAATCATATATTTCTTTTAAGGCTTCATCATCACTATCTAGTTTTATATCTAGTATGTGATAATCTTCCGGATTTTCAAGATAATAATCTTCATTACTTATTTTACTATTTTCTTTAAATCTAAAGACTAATCTTTGAATATCTAATCTTATCGTGGTTAGTAAGCCAAATTGTTTAGTATTTTCCAAATTATTATTTATATTAAAGTATAAATTTTTAGGTGAATAAAGCTTACTATTAGGTAAACATAATATTACTAAAATTGTAACGATATAACCTGCGATGTTAATTGCTAATTCTTTATATATATTCTTTTTCTTGGGTCTATCAAAATTAATGTGCTTCTCCAAAAATATTAATAGTACTATGGCTCCTATCAAAATTAATACAATATACCAATGTTTTAATATTTCTTTAAATAATATATTTATAAATGAAATAGCTTTATACGAATTAAAAAGTGTATGAATAGTTAAAATATTATCATACATTTTATAGTAGATAATATAAGCAAAACTTAATAAAGATGTAATAATTATGAATATATTATAAATTATTTTATTGATTTTTTTGGGAAACAAATTAGTAATTAAATCAATAAATATGGTGATTAATAACGAAAACAAAGTAATTAGAAATACATTTCCAATTACTTTAGTAGTAGATATTACAAATAATACCTCAATAAACATTATATAAATAAAAATGCTAATAAACTTCTTGATTTTCACTTTATTCATATCCTTAATTATCACGATAATCTTATCATATATAATTTTTTTGTTCAATAATTTAATTAATTAGTTAAGTTTATTTGTTATCAAACTAATGAACTTTTTGTCAAAATGCTTTAGGAAAATTATGTAATATTATCTCAAAATAGTTGCAATTGACTTTAAATAATATTAAATTGTAAGATTTATTTGTTATAATCTCGTTTCTCTCTGTCAATTTACGTGAAGTAACAACAAAACTGTCTATTAGAAAAACTAAATAACTTATTTTAATGTTCCCATTTATGCTTAATTGTCAGATCCAACATTATGGACCAATATTTCACTAGTACTTACTAAATAATTATGATTATCTAGAATAGCTAAATTATATACTTTTGTTGTTTTTAGATTAGTCTTATGTACTACTTCTTCTATCTTTTGCCTTTCCATATTATCTGCACTGATTAGATAATCACCTTTTTTGATATTGTAGGCCCTAGTCCAACCTTTATCCACTACATAGAATCTATGTCTTGGCGTAGCTTTAATTATTTCATCACCTACTTTTATTTCATATATTTCATCCGTATTACTTATGGTTGTATGAAGTACTGGTTTCAATTCCTTCTCTCCCGTTTCTTCTGAAATTGTCCAAACTAAATCACCTGCTTTTATATCTTCAATGTTTTTGTATCCATATTGAGTTAAAACCTTTGTACCTGCTACAAAACAGTATGATCCTAAATCATATGTAGTTGAAGTTTCATTTCCAGCATTATCTTTAGCAACAAATTTTAGTTCAAATATCTCGTAATTTTTTGAAAGTTCTATTTTTTTAGTTTGACTATTATAAGAAGAGCCTAAAAGTTTAAATGCATCATTAGTTCCAGAATGCCTGTAATATACCGAATATGTTCCGACATAGCCACTTCCTTCACCATCTGAAATTTGAATATTATAAACATCAAGGTAATAAATTTTTGAAGTACTATCATAATTAATAGAATTTCCTAGTATAAATCCATCAAATTTTGGTGGGGTTTTATCAATTTTTATCTCATATGTTTTTGATGTTTCTTTTGATTGATTACCTTTTATCGCTTTAAATCGATATACCGCATTTGTATCGCTGCTTAATGTAATAGGAGAGCTATAATTACTCCAATTATGGCCATCAGTTGAATATTGATATGTCACTCCCGTTTCAGATGACGAAAGTGTTATTTTTACATTTTTATTAGTCCAAGTTCCAGTTTGATAATCTGTTTCTGTACTTCCATCAACTGTTTTTATGGTTACAATTGGTTCAGATAATACCTTATCAAAATACAGTGTACATTTAAGAGTTTTACTTGCATTATTTATGGCTATGTTATTTGATGAATATGATATATAACTTCCCACATTTGTATTTCCATTACAACTACTTTTTTGAATATTAAGCTGATAATTACTACTAGCTGGCCAGGTTTCGCTAGTCCACTTATCATATTGAGTATTGTTGCTTGAATTTTGTACCATTATTGCCATGCTTGGCTCTAGTGAATTACTATCTTCATCTGGCTGCTTTTTAACGGCATATATACTCATTACAGAGAAAGATAATATTATTAAAACCATTATAAATACTATTCTTCTATTCATATATCCTCCGTGTAAATTGACACTTTCTAGTCACTTATGTATCCTCGATTTTCCTTATTTTCTCAAAAAAAAAAACAAGATTTTATCATTAAAATCTCGTTTCTTTCTGTCAATTTACGTGAAGTAAAATTTTATGAAACATACCAAAGTTTTTCGCCATTTTTATATACTTCATCGATAAAGCCGCAGCCTAAGCATTGTTCTCCTTGATATAGTACACATGCTTGACCAGGTGTTACACTTTTGGCAAGTCCTGGATATCTTACAATAATTTTATTATCTTCCACATACTCAAGGGATACAGGATGATCTGGTCCCCGATATCTAAACTTGGCCGTACAAAAAGATGGCCTTGAAGCTGAAATGAAATTAACATCAGAAATTATACATTCATCAGAATATAAATAATCTGAATCACCATAAGCTATATATAAAATATTTTTCTTTGTATCCTTACCACATACATAATGACGATCATCATCACCCGATAAGCCAACATTTCTTCTTTGACCAATAGTGTAATTCATAAGACCTGTATGCGTACCTATAACCTCGCCTGTCTTTACATCTACGATATTACCAGGATTAGGTTTTAGATAATTTTTAACAAACTGTTGAAAGTTACGTTCACCAATAAAACAAATACCTGTTGAATCTTTCTTTTCGGCAACATTTAAGCCTGCTTCTTTAGCAATTTCTCTAACCTCCGGTTTAGTATATTCACCAATGGGAAACATAACATTTTTAAAGGCATCTAGTTTTACATCTGCTAAAAAGTAAGTTTGATCTTTATTTAAATCCTTAGCACGCAGTAATCTGTTGCCTTCAATCCTTGCATAGTGACCTGTAGCAACATAATCAGCACCAAGTTTTTTAGCTTCTTTGATAAATAAATCAAATTTAATATATTTATTACAAAGTAAATCGGGATTTGGCGTTCTTCCTTTATCTAATTCTTTTAAAAAGTAAGTAAAGACATTATCCCAATATTCTTTTATAAAATCGACTCTGTGAAGGGGAATATCTAACTGTTTGCATAATTCTAAAGCATCGTTATAGTCTTTTTCTTGGGGACATATATCATTAAAGTCATTAGGATTACCCAAAAAATCATTATTAATATTACTATCCCAATTACGCATAAAAAGGCCTATTACTTCATAGCCCTGTTTCTTTAGTAAATAGGCTGCAACTGCGCTATCTACACCACCGCTTATTCCAACTACAACTTTACTCATTTAAATCACATACTCATTATACTCAAAAAGCTAGGTAATTTGCAAGTAATCCCATTAATTTACTACCAAGAATAATAGTTAAGACAAAGTAGCCATACATTATAATATTGATAGTTACCATTTTCTTAAAATATACTTTAATATTATGAATACTCATCCCCCATTTATTAAAAACAAAACGATATAAGTGTTTAGCATATTTTAAAGTATAAAAAGTATTTAAAATTAAAAGAAAATATAAAGGCAATTTAAAGATAATAAAATATACTAATAAGTAAATAAGGCCTTTATAAATAAAGTTACTAGTAAAGATATAAATAAGCTCACCAAAGATAAATAAATCAAATAATAAATAAATTACATATGAAGGAAGTCCTGTTAAAGACAAAAGAAAAAGTATTAAAATAATAATTAAGCTTATATAAAGCATCTTATAAGAAAAGATTAATCCTGTTATATTTTCAACTTCAATATGACTAGTAAATGCTGCGACTACCCCAATTAAAACGATAGCTACACACAATGCTACAATATATTTTTTCATACTTAATTATATTGAAATGCCTTCTTAAATATGATAAAATTTTGCTTGAGAAAAAGGAAGGTTAATATGAAAAAGAAGACAATGAAAATTGCAGCTTGGTCTATGTTAATATTAATGGTTGGATCTGTTATTGCTGGTGCTCTAGTTTATTTTATAGGGAGAGCGTAATAGCGTCCAATAAAGTATTAAATTTATCAATAAATAGAAAAACAATAAATAATGAAGAGGTTAAAAATGGGCCAAACGGAACTTCATTATTTTTTTTGAGAAAAAAGTAAGCATAAGAATATGGCAAAGCTAAAAAAGCAGATAAAATAAGAACGATTAAGCTAAGTCTAAAGCCTACTGTAAGACCTATAACAAAAGCAAATTTGATATCTCCTCCCCCAAGAGAATCTTTTTTAAAGATTAAATCACCAATTTTCTTAATAAGAAGCATAATACAAAACATGGTTATCCCTGAAACAACATATAATAAAGTTGGTTTTAATCCCTTATAAATTAAATCTAGAATTATAATTAATATTGAACCCACGATTAATGGTGAATCTAAAATTGTAAAAGCTGAAAAATCACTAATGAAAATAATCATCATAATAGATGAAATAATTATAAAAATCCAAAACTCATAACTTATAGAATAATGAATATAAGCAAAAGCAAAAAATGCTCCCATAGCAATTTCGATGATTGGATTTAAGATACTTATATTTTTTTTACAATACCGGCATTTACCTAACAATGTAATATAGGAAACAATAGGAATTAGATCATACCATGCTAAATTATGACCACATTCATCACATCTACTTCGATCATTTATTACTTTTTCTTTCTTAGGTCCTCTTTTGCCAAGCACTAGATAAAAGGAACCAAAACAGGCTCCCCATATAAATAATAGAATAGCAATTAACCATCTTGACATAAAACTCCTACAATATTTCACCGTACATTGAGAACATTGGTACGATAGTTGCTATGATAATAAAACCTACCATTATAGCTAAGAAAATTATCATAATCGGCTCAATAAAGCTCTTTAAAGTATTAACAATTGTTTTGTGCATTTCTTGATAATAATCACTAACCTTCTCCATGATTTCGGCAAGTTGACCAGTTGATTCACCAGTAACAATCATATAATAAGCAACATCTGGTACAGCCCAGTGATCTTCAAAGGCACTAGATATTTTTTCACCCTTCATAATATTATTAATTGTTTTATATAAAATAGCTTTATATACTTCATTAGACGTAATCTTACTTAAGATGTCTACACTTTCTGTGATATATACGTTATTTTTTAATAATGATGAAAAGGTTTTAGAGAAAATAGTAATCTCTTTAAATATTATAACATCTTTTATAACAGGAATGTGCATTAAAAAGATTTGAACCGGAGTCCTAAATGCTTTTAAATGCTTATATAAGAAATAAAGAACAATTACGATTAAAACGAAAATTAAAATCATTGAAATAGCATTTTGCTTTAAGAAATCACTAAGCCAAATAATCAGAGCTGTTAAGCCATTGATTTCAATACCCGAGGATTCATAAATATCCGTAAATTTTGGTACAACATACATTAAAATAAATATTACGATGATAATAGAGAAACACATTAAGATGGTAGGATATGTTAAAGCACCAATCATATCCTTTCTTGTATGCTCTACCTCAGTATAATAATCTGACATATCATCTAAAGTTTCTTGTAAATTACCTGCGGCTTCGGCAGCTTTTATCATATTAATAAGTAATGCCGGAAAATAGTTTCCTTGTTTTTGTAAAGCATTAGAAAAAGATTCTCCAAGTGATAATTCATAGCAAATAGCTCTAAACATTCTTTGTTGAGATTTATTCTTATCCATTTGGCCAGCAAGAATTCTCATAGCTTCGTTTAATGTAATACCTACTCTTATATATGTGGCAAGTTGAGTAAGCCAGAATACTAAGTCTTTCGTAGACATTTTACGGCCAAATAAAGCTGAATCTTTATATACAAAGTTAATAAATTCTGAAGTTTCAATATTATATACTTCATAACCTTCATTAACTAAAAATGAATTAATATCTAGTTTGGAAAAACCAGACATTGTACCGGTCATTATTTTACCATCGACTTTTACATTTCGTACTGTAAAACGATACATATTAGGATATTTAGAACGAGTAGCTCCCGCGGCTTGTAAATCTTGTTCAAAGGCAGCTTTCATCTTCATATATCTAGCCATAGTTGACTTGCTATACTTGTATTGTTTAACTCTTTTCTTCTTTTCTGTTTTAGTTCTATTGTAAGCAGCATCTACTTCTTCTTCACTGAATACTGCCTCTTGTTTAGCAATCTCGGGGTTTGTAAGTCTTTGATAAGCTTTATCTAATTGGAAACTAAAATAATTAAATGATACAATCCAAAAATCGAAGCAAACAAATTTTGCTCCTCTTAAGGCATATAAAAAAATGTAAAGCCAAGCTACAAAGAACTCTTTGATTAGCTCGCCAGTATTCTTTTTGTTATTCGTACTAGCTGCTTGATCCACTTTTAATACCCCTCCTACTATATAGTAAGTATATCATAAATTATAATTAATAAAAAGCTCTATTTTTATTTTTATTTTCGCTAAAAAATGATACAATATACACCAAGTTCTGGGGGATAAGATGAATATTAAGCAAATGTTTAATAAGTTAAAAAAACTTTTTAATAAAGATCAAAATTTAACCTCTACTTTAGCACGCCCAGAAAGCACAGTAAAGCTTCCTTCGCGGAAAGAATTTAAAAACGATAACCTTGTAGATTTTTATAAAAACGAATATTTAAATTCTTTAAATAAGATGAAAGATTTTGATGTTTTAGTGTTGGAGGCAACAGTCCTAAATGACCATATGAAGATGGCAATAGACCTTTTATTTGCCATAGCCATTAGTGAAGATGATCCCCACGAAAATAGTTTAGAACATCAAGTTCAGCACTTAATAAACTATGAAAAATTAAAATTATATCTTCAAGATATATTTGCTTTACAAAACGAAACCATTGCAAGATTAATAGCTCTTTCAGAAATCAAAAAAGAGTCCTTTATAATTTCTAAAAGAAAAAAAGATGCTATTAGTAGTGCAATAAATAGATTATATATTTCTCTAAATACTCTGATGGGTAACGAATTAGCTATAGTAAATAATATTCAAAGATATGGCAAAGAAAATATCGATTTTAATGATGACATGCAAGCTATAATAGCCCAAAAAATAAAACATTTAATCTGGCTTCAACAAGCCCTACCTGATGATAAGCAAGTTATTATAGATCAAGATAATATATTAGGTAGCCTTGCTTTAATAGAAAAAGCCTTAGAGGAATACACCTATACTTGTAAAGAGGAAGTATCCCCCGAAGCCAAACAAAAACTAGTAGATGAAATACTTGCTCTTCCTTTTGATATGGAACATAAAGAAGAAATTTTAGGCATGGTTAACAAACTCGAAAGTAAATATCGGGCTTTTTACGAATATAAAACTTCTCCTATATATGGAGATGTTCCTATTGATGAAACTGATTTAACTATATTTTATGCTATAAAATTTAATGCTTTATTAATAAGTGAAAATGGTATTATCAATGAATCTTTTACCGATTTAGATCCAATTGAAAAAGAATATTATCAAAATATAATTTACAAAACATATGAAGATATCATCATGGGGAGAAATGAAAATTTTAACTGGCTTTTTAGAGCGGATTTTGCTAAGGCCATTTCCCTTATTAAATCGATTTTTAGTAATAATTTATCTAGCGTTTTAAATAACTTTATTTTACTAAACTTACTTTTTGCTTTTGATAATGTAAATGGATTATTTAATCTTTTTAAATGCAAAGTATCTAGTTCTAATTTACCTCCAGACTACTATCATAATCATGAAGTTTTTGAGATTGAAGATGATATATCTTTAGAGACTTTATGTTATTTAGAGAGTGCTATCGATGAAAGCAAAGATAATACTGATGAATATTTTATATTTACGCGCAAAAATTTATATGAGCTATATAAACTCAATCTTAAAAACTATCCAAGTCAAGATGATGCATATTGTATGCCCGAGGGAATTATCTCTATCAAGATTCCTATGAAAGAATCTTGGAGAAAACTTCCTTTAGCTCAAAGAGCCTTATTAGATAAAATAAGGAAGGATGGTAAAAATAAAATAGTATATTTTCCTCATAGTCTTGAAAAACTAGATGATAATTTATTTATCGATGTTCCGATAAAAGGAATAGTATTTAATGAAGGCTTAAAATATATTAGTAATGCAAGTTGGCTAACTAATTTAAAAACCCTTGTTATCCCCTCTACTTTAGAAAATTTGTACATAACGGCCTATCGAGTATCTTACACCGAAAGGATTATTTTTAATATTAGTCAAGACCATGCTCCTGTTTTAAGTGAAGATTTTGTTTTAAAATTATTTAATTATTTTCAAACATGCGGATGGAAGCTTAATGAAGAAAAAAATAAAATTATGCCTCCAGATGAATTAAAAGAAATTATCATCCACCTAAATGAAATTGATAGAACTATTCATATTGACCTTCAAAAATTATCATTTGATTATGATGCCGAAAAAGATGGCAGTAACATAAATGAAGTCTATATTAGAAAATTGATTAAATACGTTTATTATATTTTAAATCAAGTTAGAAAAAGATATGACTTAATGCAAAAAGCATTACCAATTGAAGAAAGAATAGAAATAACTCCTAATATTCCAGGCTTCTTAAAAGATCTAGAAATAATTGATAAAAGACTACAAAACTATAGAGGAGAACATATTAGTGAATTAGATGACATTAAAGCAAAACTACAAATGCCAGAAAATAAAATGGAAGATTTTACTTTCATTGCAAACGATTTTGCAGAAAATCTTGCTCCTTTGGAATCTAAGATTCGTTTATTTAATTACTATGGTAAAAATGTTTCTTCTTTCCTCGATGATTCTTTAGTCAATTATTTTTATAAATTAAAATTTTTTTACTTAACAAAAGATGATGTTGTTTATCCTTTTATTAGTGATCACATGGATGATGTAGAAATAAATTCTTATGAAAGAATTATTGAGGATATCTATTATCATTTGAAAAATAACAGTCCTTTTGCCGATGAACAATATAGCGATGATACTATAACCGCGATCAAAAGCCTTATTGAAAAAATATTAAAAAATGGCAAGGATAATATTAATAGTGAAGAAATTCTTCATGACTTTTATTTATTAAATATCTTTCTAGCTTTAAGTGACTTTAATAGATTACTCGTATTTGCTAAAGCTTTAAAAGTTAATGCCAATAACTATCAAAGTTCCAGTATTATTCTTGAGGAATATGTTTCTCTTTGCACTATTTGTTTATTGAAATATTATGAATCTCAAGAATTTAAAGCTAGTTTAGCATATGGTGACTTTAAAGTTTCTCATGATTTCTTAGAGTTATTCAATATGATTTATGTAAATTATGAAGGTGTAAACCATGAGGATGTTGCCGATTCAGCCAAAAGCCCTAGAAGTTACTATTATCTTCCGGAAGGTATAAAATCAATAAATGCTCCGAGTGAACTTACCTCAGAAAAAAATTATGGTACTATTTGGGAAGGCCTTAGTAAAGACTGTGAAGGCAAAAATATTATTATGCCTAGTAGTTTAAAATCTCTAAAAGGAATTTTCCTTAAAGGGACATGTAAAAGTATTAATTTAAATGAAGGAATGCAAGAATTAGAACTCTCTATTTTTGAAAAAAGTGAATCTTCCACTATAACTATTCCATCAACCGTAAAAAAGGTTAATACTACTATCGTTTTTGCGGATAAAAAGTTCTCCGCAATTATTTTTAATAACTTTGATTTTGCCAATGAAGAAGTTTTAAATTGCATACTTTACTTTTTCCTTCGCTTTAAAAACTCTCCTTCCGAAAAAATACAAGGCATTTTACCTTTCAAATTAGTTTTTCACTATGATGAATTAAATGAAGATTTAATACTAGGTCCATATTTTGAAGAACCTTCATTAGGTGTATATTCATTTGTTAATGAATTCCAAATGATGAAAAAAGCTATAGAGGATATCAAAGAAAAGATAAATCAAGCTAGAACTGAGGTAAGAAAAAGAACAGAATAGCAAAGATATTCATATAATAATTATAGGTGATACTATGTTTCCAAATATACCCGGAGGTTTTAATCTATCAAGACTACTCGGAGGAATATCTAAGTCTTTAAATGTTGCTAATCAAGTTATCCCTATCTATCAACAACTTAGCCCAATGGTACAAAATGCCCGGGAAGCATTCGGTTCTTTAAAAGAAATGACTAATAGCAAAGTAAATAAACCCATTAATAATATGCCTAAAATGTCAGCTCCTAATAATATGAATCAAAAAAGAGCCATTATAAATAGCTCTAATAATCCATCTTTTTTCCAATAGCTTTAGCAAGTCTTTTAAGTGATTTTTTAAGTTGTACCTTTTTTTTGAAGTTAGCAACTTCATATATTTTTTTATTTATTTTATATAAATGATTATAATAATCTAAATCATTACTTTTACCAAATTCTTTTTGAAATTTAGTAAGTCTTTCTTTACCTTTTTTATATAATATGATGTCATAATATTTATTTTTTTCATAAACTACTATTTCTTTGGCTATTTTATAGCCTTTTTTATTCATTGATGTTCTTAATAATTCTAAATCATTATTTGAACTTAATATTATTGTATCAGGTAAATCATCTTTATTTAAAATATCTAATATGCTGCTTGTTCCCATTCCACTTATAATAATCGTATCGTATATTTTAGGAATCTTTTCAAGACCATCAGATACATATAATTCTATATTAGAAACATTATATTTCTTGATATTATTTTCAGCATTTTTTAAAGCATTTGGTGATATGTCACTAGCTAAAGCTTTTTGACATATTTTATTTTGGATAAGATAGATAGGCAAAAGGCCATGATCCGTACCTACATCAAGAGGAAATGAATCTTTTGAAACTAAGGATGCGACTGCAGAGAGTCTTTTATTAAGCATTAATCCTCCAAGAAATCTTTTAGTTTTTTAGCTCTTGATGGATGACGAAGCTTACGTAATGCTTTAGCTTCAATTTGTCTAATTCTTTCTCTTGTTACATTAAACTTTTTACCTACTTCTTCAAGAGTATGACATGTTCCATCAATTAAGCCAAATCTAAGTTCAAGAACTTCTTGTTCTCTTGGTTGAAGAGACATAAGAACTTGTTTTATTTCTTCTTTTAAAATTTCATTTTCCGTATATTCTTCAGGAGAAAGAGAACTTTCGTCTTTTAAGAAATCTCCTAAATGGGAATCATCCTCTTCACCAATTGGTGTCTCTAGAGAAACTGGATCTTGAGAAATCTTAATTACTTCTCTTACTTTATCGACACTTAAGCCCATTTTCTTAGCAAGTTCTTCATCAGTGGGTTCACGGTCTAAATCAAGAGTCATTTGTCTTTGAACTCTTACCATCTTATTGATAGTTTCAACCATATGAACCGGTACTCTTATGGTTCTTGCTTGGTCCGCTAAAGCTCTGGTTATAGCTTGACGTATCCACCAAGTAGCGTAAGTTGAAAATTTATATCCTCTATCTGAGTCAAACTTATCAACGGCCTTCATAAGACCAATGTTACCCTCTTGGATTAAATCTAGGAATAAAAGACCTCTTCCCACATATCTTTTAGCAATAGATACAACAAGACGAAGGTTACTTTCCGCAAGTAATCTTTTAGCCTCTTCATCATTTTGATTAATACGAGCAGATAAGGCTGTTTCTTCTTCCGTTGTAAGAAGAGGAATACGACCTATTTCTTTTAAATACATTCTAACAGGGTCATTAATATTAATATCTTTAGTTATTTCTTCATCTTTTAAAAGGATTGGTTCACTACCACTATCTTCCTCATCTTTTCCTTCATCAGCTTGAGAAATAACCTTAATATTTTCTTCCATTAACTTATTATATAATTCATCTAATAAGTCACTATCTATTTCAAGGCCTTTTAATTTATCGGCAAGGCCTTCATAAGTAATATATCCTTTTTCTTTACCTTCTTTTATTAGTTCTTCTTCTCTTTCTTTAAAAGATTTAATCTCTTTCATTCTTTCCCACATCCTTTTTTAATTCTGTTAATCGCGCAATTAATTCGATCTTCTTGTTCATATCATTCTCGTTTTTAATTTGCTCTTTTATAGCCTTTATTTCATTATCATCAATACACCTAGACATAATGCCTAGTAGTTTAACAAACTCTGCCTCACCTATGTCTCCCACCTTTAATGAGGAAATAACCCCATTTACATACTCGCTTATCTTATCATATTTTACGATAAAGTCAATAAAACCTGCAATATCTATGTTATTATTTTTCTTAATATAACTACCTATTAAAGATACTGTTTCTCTTTCTATTTTGTTATCTAAATAGCCAAGTTTATTCATAAATATTTGATAGTATTCTTTATGAAGTAGCATCGCATAGATAACCTGATTACAAGCAAGTTCATAGCGATTTTTCTTTTCTTTAACTTCTTTTTCTTGCTTTTTCTCTACTACGGGTGGTGATGAAGCAATATTTTTCCTTATAATATTAGCATCTAAGCCATAATCTTTGCATATTTTAGCAATAGTTACTTCTTTTTCCAGTTCATCAGCACCTTTTAGGCTTTCTAAAACATCTTTAATATATGCTGTCAGTTCCTGAGGATTATCTAAATTTTTGCCCTCTTTTAAAGCTTCAATTTTATAATCCATATATTTTATAGCATGATTTATATTATCTTTTAAGGCATTTTCACCATATTTTCTAATATATTCATCAGGATCTTTAGCTCCACTTAAGCGTACAACATAAACATCAAGGTTCCCCTGCATCATCTGATCGCCTACTTTTAAAGTAGCGCTACTTCCTGCATTATCACTATCAAGAATCAAAATAACCTTGCTATTTAGCCTTTTTAAAGCTTCAATTTGGGCTTTGGATATCGCAACACCCATCAAAGCTATAACATTTTTAATACCTCTTGCATATAGCGATATAGCATCCATATTACCTTCGACAACGATAATCTGTTTATTTAATCTGGCCGTATCTTTAGCATTATAGTAGTTAAATAAAATATTACTCTTATGATATATTATGGTTTCTTTAGTATTAATATATTTATTAGGCTCATCTTTTTTATAGGCTCTAGCCGTGTACCCAACGGGATTATTTTGCATATCAAAAATAGGAATCATAATACGCTCAGTAAACATATCATAATAATCAATGCCACTTTTATTTAAAAGGCCTAAATCATAAGCTTTTTCTAAAGAGCTTTTTTTATTTTCTAAAAACTCTTTTAGCTTGCTATCTTTTAAAGATAATCCTATTTTAAAATCTTTAATTATCGCCTCATCAATACCACGACCCGCTAAATACTTTTTAGCATCAATACCTTCCGCGGAAGCTAAATTATTTTGATAAAACTTAAGTGATAAATCCATCATTTGATATTCATCTTTAAATTTACTTGATGTATCTTTAACCGGGGTATAAGCAAAATCAATGCCTGTTTTATTAGCGACAATCTTAACCGCTTCGAGATAAGGGACATTCTCAAAGTTTTTTACAAAAGTAAAAACATTACCTCCCGCATTGCACACAAAACACTTAAAGATGTTTAACTTTAAGGATACATGCATACTAGGGCTGTGATCTTCATGAAATGGACAAATGCCTACATAATCACTACCCTTTTTTTCAAGAGGTACATAACTACCAATTATATCTGCAATATTAGCAGCTTCTCTAATTTGATTAATTTTGTCTTCACTAATAAATGCCATATTTATCCCCTATAATTATAATATATTACGTTTAGGTGCCCAATTTCCTTTTTTTATTTTCATATTTTAGCAAAAAAAGGTAAATTTTTCACATTTTTTGGGTTATTTTACGTATTTAGATAATAAATTTATCAATTTTACCCGCAACAATAGAAAGTAATAAAATACTTAAATATACTCCTAAATCTAGATTGATAAAACTAAGGGCAAAAGTTAAAGCTCCTAAAAAGACACCATAGATATAACATCCACCTTTAGAATATGGCGTAAATCTGGAAAGAGGCGCAATAAAAATAAAGGCAAATATTAAATTATTATTAATAAAGAAACTAGATGTTAAATCATGGGTAAATATAAGTTTAACAAGAAGTAAAGCATAATAAACGATAAATGCAAGTAATGGTATTTCTTTTTTATATTCTCTAATACATAACAAAGTAATAAAGGATATAATACTCATAATAAGTAAAGTATTACTGATTCCACCATAACCTAAGCCTAAAAGATAATCCATTAAAATATAGACATGATCTATTTCTTTTTCAAAGATATTCAAAAACGAATAATTTTTTAATATCATACTTATCAAGATTAAAATCACCATATATAAAGCGACAGGATTTATTTTAATAAAATGAACTATGACATTAACTAGTATCATAAGCCCGACTGCTAAAAAGAAATTAGCTTCCGGCATAATTACCAAACTTATCAAAATATTACTTAATAATCCTGAACTTATAAATTTCTTCTTCGTTATTCTAGAATTTACAAAACTAATAATCAAGGCTATCATGACATATAAAATGGGTTTTAAAATCGTAAATAGATTACCGTAACCATGATGATATATACGATAACCACTTTTATAAATGCCAAATAAAGCAAATGGGATTAAAAGCATTAAAGTAAGCTTAAGTAAAAAATCGGTTATATTACTTTTATGGATATAAACATTACTCTTCATTTTCGCCTCTTAAATATTTTCTTAAATTAATATGATTAGGACACATATAAGTACATAGGCCACAGTCTAAGCAGTTACTAGATACTTTGCCCGTGTCCATTACTTTTTTAGGATTTACTTTAACAGGACAAATCTTATAACATAAGCCACAGTTATTACAATCTTCTTCAGGACATTTCTCATCAAGAATAATAATAAGTCCTTTAACAGAAGATGATACAATAGTATCACTTATATCACAGCTACTTCCCGTCATTAAACCATTTAAAATATATTTAACATTGGGGCTTGTTATCTTAACATTTTCATCAATAATATCTTTAAATAAAGTACCAATTTTTACTTTTATAACTTTACTTTCTTCAAGACAAGGTCCTGATATAGTAATAAAAGTCTCAGTTATATATCGATCATACTTAATAGCATTATACATATCAAGTAATTCTTTAGCACTTAATACTAAAGTATCTAATTCTTCAAGGCCAAGATTTTCTCTTAAAAAATAACTATTTCCTAAAAGATATTTATCATCTACTAAAGAAAGTTTTATATTAGGATATGTACCTATTATGGATAAACATTTATTAACATTTGAAGTATCACTTGCTTTAATAGCCACGATAGTTTTATGAATGTTAAAATAATCCGCGATCATATCAGCCATTTCTAAAATTTCTTTACAATAATTATTCAAAATAAAAGGATTATTAAAGATATATGGTTCATCTTCAATACCATTTATAACTAAATTATTTATTTTATGAGTTTCAAGAACACTAGCAATATATTTAAAATAATATTCATATAATTTGCTTATTAAAGCTTCAGCACAATCAACTTTCGCTTTTTTACGAACTATCTTTGTCTTTTCTTTAAAATCATTTTCTATAACAAGACAAGGTACTTCAGCTCCAGATATATTACGCATTTTAATTTCTTTAGCAATGCCTGAAATAGGACTTATTATCTTATTCAAATTATTTTCCATAATAATTTGTTCTTTTAAAACTAAATCTTTACTCTTAACAAGAAGATTATAATTTTTCTTAATAGGTATATAAACATAATCAGGATCTAAATGAATAACTAATTCAGGGTTCAAATTATATTTATAGTTTTTATTTAGTTTAATAAGTTCACGCATAATACTACCTCAAAAATAATTATACTATATTTTAGTTCATTTGTTCTAAATAATTTTTAAGTTCTTTAGCTACTTCTAAAGGAATTATTTCACTTAACTCTTCTACAGAGGCAGCTTTAATTTTAACAAGACTACCATATTTTTTAAGCAATAATTTTCTTCTTTTTTCACCAATACCTTGAACATTATCCAAAACACTACTTAAAGCCCCTTTACTTCTTATTTGCTTGTGATAGTTAATGGTAAAACGATGGACTTCATCTTGGATTCTTGTTAAATAATTAAAGACATCTGCTTCATTGGCAAGATCTATTTCTTCCATAGTATTACCATTTATTAGAGTCTTAGTTCGATGGTGATCATCTTTTTTAAGGCCACAAATATTAATGGATAAATTTAAAGCATTTAAAGCTTCTTTACAAGCGTTAATTTGATTTATACCACCATCAACGATAATTAAATCAGGTAGTTTATCTTGCTCTGTTAAAAGCCTAAAGTATCTACGATAAATAGCTTCATACATCATATGATAATCATCATTCTTATCAACTGTTATCTTAAATTTACGATAATCATTTTTGGAAGGCAAGCCATTTTTAAAGACAACCATTCCACTTACGGAATAACTACCAAATAAATTGGAGTTATCAAATGATTCAATAGTTGTTAAATTATCCAGTTTAAGAAATTCTTTTAATCTAACATTAGCCATAAAAGTTCTTTTTTCATCTCTTTTAAAGCTCTCTATTTCATTTTCTAGATTAACTTTAGAATTGGCATAAGCAATATTTAAAAGCTCTTTCTTTTTTCCTTTTAAAGGAGTTACAAGACTAAGGCCTAAAAGACTAGTTAAAGCCTCTTTATTAATATTATCGGCCACTAATAACTCTTTAGGTTTTTCATGAGTTTGGTAAAAAGCATAAATATATAAATTTAATTCTTCTTCAAAAGGCCCTATAACATTTAAAATATGATTATGAGAACCTAATAACTTACCATTTCTAATAAATAATATTTGAATAGATAAATACCCATTTAAGAAATAATAACTTATAACATCCCGATTTATATAATCATGAAGTTCTACTTCTTGCCTATCAAGGACTACTTTAATATAATTAAGTTCATTACGAAGTTCTAAAGCTTTTTCATAATTTAAATTTTGGGAATAAAAATCTATCTTGGAAGTAATCTTATCAATTAATATCTTACTGTTACCTCGAAGAAAAGAAAGAATCTCTCTTTCCATATTATCGACTTCTTCTTTATTTATGGTATTAACACAATATCCTAAACACTCACCAATATGATAATACAAACATAACTTATTGGGATTTCCTTCACACTTTTTAAGAGGATATAATCTATTTATTAAATTAACGATTCTACGAGCTGCATAGGCGTTAGGATAAGGCCCAAAGAGCGTCTTTTTATCTCTTTTACGAATAGAAGTATATCTTGCTACTTTTAGCTTAGGAAACGGCTTATTTATGTATTCAATGTAAGGATAAGACTTATCATCTTTTAAAAGGATATTATATTTAGGATCATATTTTTTAATTAAATTAAGTTCAAGAATAAAACTTTCCGTTTCTGTTTTAGTAACTATATAAGTAAAATGATCTACTTCACTTACCATTATCGCTGTTTTACCTGTACAAGTCCCACGAAAATAAGAATGTAGGCGCTTATTTAAGTCTTTAGCTTTACCTACATAGATAACTATCCCATCTTTATTAATCATTTGATAGGATCCTGGTAAATGAGGTACTAGTTTTAAATCTTCTTTAATTCTATCCATAATATCCCTTGCTTTAAATATTATACTACAATTATGCCTAAAAATAAGTTATAATTTAGACAGGTGATATTATGCTTATTGGCTCTTCTGAACTTGTGATTAAAAAATCTAAATTTATTGGCCTTTTATATGAAATTAAATCCGAAGATGAAGCTAAAGCTATTTTAGATAATTTAAGAAAAGAATATTCTAAAGCTAGACACTTACCTTATGCTTATGTTCTTGAAAATACGGCCAGAAAATCAGATGATAAAGAGCCCCACAATACAGCAGGTATCCAGCTCTTTAATCTTTTAAATATTAATAATTTAAATAGCCATCTTTTAGTAGTTATCAGATACTTTGGTGGCACTAAACTAGGCGCAGGCAACCTACTTCGTGCATACTTAAATGCTGGCAAAATGGCTATTGAAAATAAAAGCAATTAACATTTTTACTTACGTAAGTAGCTATCGATACGATACACCTATAGAATCTTCTTAAAATTTTTAAATTTTAGTCACTAAATTATTTTTTTAAATGCATCGGAAAATAAGACTTTTTAGTTAAAGTCTGCTCTTCTATCAATTTACATGAAGTTATTAATAGCTAATTCAAATTATTCAATTAATGTTATTCTTGCATATCCATTACCAGAATGCCCTGTTTCAATTTCACCATTTGGGCTTGGCATTTGTGAATTCCCTGCAATCATTAGAGTACCAGTAAAAATTTTACCACTATAATGATATGAGCAAGTAATATTGGTTGTTCCATCAGCGCATCCATCTATAGATTGAATATCTTTTTCTGTCGACTCTTGTTTAATTGCTACGCAACCTTTGTAACCAGAAATATATGATGATCCTCCGGCAGATGACCCATGAACTGCACTGCCACCACCATAGTAACCACTACCACCGCCACTTTGGTTGCTCCAAGCAAATAGATTATTTTTATTATTAGATACTTGCTTTTCGCATTCTTGCCTACAGTCGCTTAAGGCATAAATTGCACCTGAATAGCCAAAACCACTAACATCTAAAAATCCAGTATTCTTGCCAGCGCTATTGTACCAATTAGATATTCCTCCACTAACTTGAGTAGCTCCCATGCCAATTCCACGTTCATAATTACCACTATAATCTTTTATATCACCATCTAAACCATGCAAAGTGCCTCCTGCCCCACCATTTGCCGAACCATATTCATATCCACGTGATGATGCGCCACCCCCAGCAGCAGCGACCATTATTCTCGATTTTAATCCTTCAAAATCATTCCAATTACCTTTTACTAGCCTAATATCTGTTGCTCCGCCACCAGTTCCACCCCAAATTTCTCCAGCGCGAGAGTGTAATCCTACTTCAGCACCGCCATTAAAAGTGCCATTATAGTTTTCGTTTGCAGGATGTCCTTGCTCGCCAGTATATATGTATAACTTTTCATCTTTTTCCAAATTAATCATTCCTATTGTATACGCGCCCTTTCCTCCATAATAAGCTGCACTATCTCCTCCTTGAGAGCCCCAAAGCTCTATAATATATTTACCCGTTTCTGGAGCAATAAATTCCTGCGCCTCTGCTTTATAATCAAAATTATAAGTGTATTTAATTTTATCAAAATACAAATAACATTTATATTCTTTATTACTTTCCATTATAAATGTTGTACCAATCCATTTTATTTCTTCATTATTTTGACAATGGCTTTTTTCCCTATTTAAAACATAGCCTTCTGTAATACTCGGCCAATCTATTCTATCATATTTTACGTAGTCATTATTTTCATCTTTTAGCATAATAGCAAACTCATTTTTATTGATATTAGAATTTAAATTAAGCTTCTTATTAATCAAGCTTACAATACAAATAGTAATGGTTAAAAGCATTAATAATATGATTATTATCTTCTTTTTCATAGGCAACTCCTTTGTAAATTGACAATAATTAGTCATCTTACATACCCTCCATTTTTCCCATTGTCTCAAAAAAAAAAAAAAAAACAAGATTTTGGGTTTAAAATCTCGTTTCTATCTGTCAATTTACGTGAAGTAAAATCACTTTATAGAGTTATATGTTTCTTTAATTTCATCGATACCACGATAGCCAATTTCTCTTTCGTGTTCAATTCCATCTTTGAAAAATATTAAAGTTGGAATACTCATAATACCAAATTTACGAGCTAGCTCTTCGTGTTCATCGACATTGACTTTAATAATATCACAAAAGTCTACTTCATCTAAAACAGGTATAAGCATTTTACAAGGGCCACACCAATCAGCATAAAAATCTACAATATATGTTCCCTCTTTTATTAATGAATAAAAATCTTCTGTTTTATCTAAATGTTTAATCATATTATTCCTTTCTAGGAAGCTACGACTACGTTTTCTAAATGTAATTTACCATTATCAATACATTCTTGAACTAAATTAGCTTTAACAATATCATATTTAACTAAGATTCTAATAATAGCTAAGTTAGTTTCTTTGCTATCTTTAGTTTCTTGATAATTATCTATTTCTTCATAAATATTTTCGGCAGCTCCAATGCCGGTTCTAAAGATCATATTTACAATTGGCGTCTTTTCGACAATTGGTTTAACCATTTTACTCTCCATAACATATTTAGATGTTTGTGAGAATTGAAGCATTGAAACACCAATGATAAAGACAAAGAATATAGCTTCTACAGCTCCTAAAACGGCACCAATAATTTTTGATGGAATTTCAAATATAATTGTGAATTTTAAAAGTAATTCAATAATTCCAGATATATCTATTAAAATATTTAATAAGCAATATAGTAAGATAAATACTACGATAAAGGCAATGCCTTGATAAACTAATAAATTAAGAGTATATAATTCATTTACTTTGCCACCAAAGTTAAAGAATGGTAAGTGTTTAATTAAAAGATTACCTATGCTATCTTTAAATTGATAAGCAACAATGGTAATGGAAACTAAACCTATTAATTGAACTAATCCTTTAATAGCGCCCTTCTTAAATCCATATAATGCACCAAGTATTATTAATATAAGTGCTACAATATCAACTACTGTCATATCATTCCTCTTCTCTATTATTAATTATATTATATTATATCCAAAAAATAAAGTATAATTACTAGCGGTGTAAATAATTTGTCGTAATTGAGTGAATTTAATATATACTGATGTTATAATATTTTTGAGGTGCATTTTATGAACTGTGTGGTATTTAAATTAAGCGAAAATCTAAGGGCTAAATTTACTAAATTTTATGCGCAATATAAATGTGAAAAGACACCACCCTACGCTATTTTTCAAGCTAAGAATTACGATGTAACAATTACGTTATATGAATCTGGCAAAGTTATGTTCCAAGGTCTTGGTGCTGATATTGAAGCAAGTATTTGGATAGCCATGGAGAAAAAATATAACAATATTGATATTGAACAAAAAGATGCTGTGAAAGATAAGAAGAAAAGCGAAGATGATACGTTCTTTTTAAATACCTCTACAATTGGTTCAGATGAAACAGGCTGTGGCGATTTCTTTGGTCCGGTTGTTGTATGCGCAACTTACGTTAGTAAAGAAAATATTACTTTTCTTAAAGATCTTGGCGTTAAAGATTCAAAGAAAATCACTGATGATAAAATCAAAGAAATAGCACCAGAAATTATCAAAAAAATTCCTTATGTGTGTTCCGTTTTAGATAATGAAACATATAATAAAAACTTTAAAGATATTAATATGGTTAAGCTAAAATGTGTCTTACATAATAAAGTTTTATGTTCTTTAGTAGAAAAATATAAACCTGATTATAAATTTGCCGTTGTCGATCAATTTGTAAATGGCAAGAAGTATTATGAGTATCTAAAAGATGCTCCAAAAAAGCTCAAAGGCATTTCGTTTTATACTAAGGGCGAAAGCAAATGTATGGCAGTTGCCGCGGCATCAGTCATTGCAAGATATGAATTTTTAAAACAAATGAATAAACTAAATAATAAAGTTGGCTTTGTTTTACAAAAAGGTGCCGGTCCTATTGTTGATGAACAAATAAATACTTTAATTCAAAAAAATGGCAAAGATTATTTGAAATCTATTGCCAAACTAAATTTTAAAAACTACACCAAGCTAGGTTAAGCACATAATTCTAAAGCAAGTAAATCAAGAGCTACCGATTTATCTATCGTGCCACTTTTTAAACCTAAATCATAATTATTAAGCGTAATTATGATTTTTTTGAGCTCATTTTCCGTAAAATCATCTATGTGACTTAAATAGTTTTTCATCATCCAATCTTCTTTACCATAGGCTTTCTGAACATCTTTTGGTGAAACACCCATTTTCAAATTCAAATATATTTGCATTTCTTTAGCAAGAGAAATAATAACAACAATGGGATCAATTTTGAGTTTTTCAAATGATGATATAGAATCTAAAGCAGTCTTTAAAGCACGAGCAATTATGGCATTAATAAAGCTAAAAGTTTTATTATTAACACTTAAAGATACAATATTTTTGATATTTTGAATATTAACTTCACCCTTTGGTAAAAGAATATATATTTTATTTAATTCACCCATTAAAATATCGTAATTAGTATAAGAATTATCAACGATATAACTTGCCGTATCATAATCAATTTTATAACCATTTGCTTTTAACAAATCCATACATTTATATGTTAAATCTTTTTTATTCAAAGTAGGAATTTCTATATAATTATTTTGTTCATTGATAAGTTTAAATATTTTCTTTCTTTTATCAGGCATTTCATAACAAGCAAAAATAATTGTCGTATTTTCATTTGGACTTTTCATATAATTTTCAAGGCTTTTAATTTCTTTACTACCTTCGTCATTATCACTTTTACCAGGTTTAAAAAAAGTGGCACCTTTAACAATAATATATTTCATTTCATTAGTCAAAGAAAAATAACTAGCTTCACTTAAAACATCCTCTAAAGTATTTTGTCTTAAGTCATATTTTATAACATTCGAATCAGATGGGACTATCTTATTAATCTCATCTTTCATTAAAATAAAACTTTCGCATGCTATTAAATAAACCTTCATATAAGTTATTATACTATTTAGTTTTTAAAAAGAAAAGAGCCCTTATAGGGCTCAATCTATTTAAACATTATGCACAATGTAATATATTGTATGCCAAAATTTATTTTATGTTGCATAAGTCATAATAGTAAAATTATCATCTTTTATTTTAAAAATTACACTTCCATCCTGATCGGTTCGATATATCACTGAACCCCTTAAAGTATCTAATACTTCTTCATTAGGATGATGATATCGGTTATTTCTTCCTACCGATATTACGGCATAATAAGGCTTTATTTTATTAATAAAAGTCTTTGATGAACTTGTATTACTACCATGATGGCCTACTTTTAAAATATCTATTGTAGGTAGATTATAATTTGCTAAGATGCTTTCTTCAGCTTCTTTTTCCGCATCACCCATGAATAATAAATTTTTATTATCCATTTGAATAAGTAATACATTTGAACTATTATTTTCATCTTTATAAATCTCATTATTAAGAGAATATACACTAGCATCTTTAATTTCTAATGTACTTGCATCGTGCGAATAT
Organism: uncultured Bacilli bacterium; assembly: GCA_947586825.1. Classification (GTDB taxonomy): domain Bacteria; phylum Bacillota_I; class Bacilli_A; order RF39; family UBA660; genus UBA6448. Next base: position 24,734 of record CANPXU010000004.1, read on the forward strand.
TCAATATGCTTTTGATTAAGTAAATCTATCAAGCTATTTTCTAAATCGTTATTGTCTCCTTTATTAAAAATGACTTTTTTTACCTTCATATTATTAATAACGTTCTCAGCATCACCCATGTGATCATAATCCCCATGAGTAAGCAGTAAAGTATCAATTTTGGTTATGCCAATACTCTTAAAATATAAGATAACATTATCAGATACTGTATAATTTCGAAGACCTCCAGTATCAATTAAAACCACGTCTTTATGAAATCTACTTATGATTACTGCGCAGTCCCCTTGCCCAACGTCAAAAAATATTACATAATCATTAAAGTCAATAAAGGCACTAACTTTGACAAGAATAACTAAACTAATAAGTATATATAATAACTTCTTTTTATTGTAAAAAAGAAAAGCTAAAAGCAGTATATAAAATAATATGATTAAATAAATAGGCATCTTAGGTATATTAATTACGAAGAAATCTATTTTATTAATCATTGCTATTCCTTTTTCCATTAAAGATGTAAAAAAAGAAAAAATATTACTAAGAAAAGGGAAAATAAAAGTAAGTAATCCTAAAGGATATAAAAATAATGAAACATAAGGAATAAACAATAAATTACTTATAAATAATATTAAATTACACTCATAGTTTAGATTAATTGTTATAGGTAAAGTAAATAATAAGGTATAAAATGAGATAATAATTATATTAAGTAAATAGTTTTTCTTTTGATGATTTTGGGTAGATATAACTCCTAAAGAAGCACTAAAAGAATATTGAAATGATGTACTGTAAACATTAAATGGGTCAATTAAGATAATTATAAAAGCGGTAAGCAAAAGCTTTTTCACAGGTGAAATACGAATGCTCGAATAAGAAAGGATTACCCCGATTATAAAGGAAATTACAACCCTTAAAATCGAGGGTGTAAAATTAACTAAATATGAATAGAAAATCAAGAATAAAATTATGATAATATTTTTTAAATTTTTATTTAAAAAAAACAATAACTTATTAAGTATTAGGATAAAAATTGAAACATGCATTCCTGATATTGCGAGTAAATGAGCTATGCCACAGTTTTTAAAATTATTATAGATACTTGTATCCATTCCCGTTTTATCGCCACATATAAATAGCATTAGATAAGTATTATTTTTGCATCTATTAATAACCAAATTCTTTATTTTAGTAAGAGGATTGGTAGAATGAGACATTATCGTTATTTTATCTCCTACTACTTTAGTATAAATGTGGTTATTATATAAATACTCTTTATAATTAAATGTATTTGGTATTGTATTTGGTAAAATATCACTTACTTTACCAGTGATTTTAACTTTATCACCTACACTAACATCTACATTGTCATAAATACTTACAATTATCTTTTGCTTACTATCAAGGTAAATGGTCGTATTACCATCTTTTTGAATATATCTAGATACTACTCCGGTAAACTCAGTTTCATCATCATAAATAGCAGTATACTTTATTACTTTGGTAAAAAGAATAACATACCCTATCAAAACAAAAGTAATGATTAAATAAAAGAGATTAGACTGTAATATAGTCTTTAATCTTGTCAAATAGACTTTGTGATATTCCACTGACATTCATAATGTCTTCTATAGATTTGAAATTACCGTTTTGACTACGGTAACTAATAATAGCACTAGCTTTAGCTTGCCCAATTCCATTTAAGGTTTCAAGTTCACTTTGCGTAGCGGTGTTGATGTTTATCAGGCTGCTTTGGCTATTATTTTCACTATTACTGTCCTGGCTATTTGAGGAACTTGGTCCATCTTCGATAACGCTAGAGCCTTCGTTAACACATGATGATATATCAACATCAGGGCAAGTACATGGCTTTTCAACGTACACTACCTGAGGCTTGTTCAGAACTGAATACTCATAAGCACTATAGACAACGATAACCATTTCATCACTTACTTTTTTACTTAAATTGATATTATCAGTATAAGCATACTCAGTAAATCCTCCGGCCATTTCAATAACATCATTTATAATATTACGGCTTGTAACTGCATAAACACCTGGAGTAACGACTTGGCCTTTGACTTCGACATACATTGTTTCTATATCTTTAGACTCTTTAACTTCATTATCCGTTAAGACAGCTAAAGTGGAAGTAGAAACATTTTCGCTAGTATCTTTATGATAGAATTTTTCAAAGCAATAAAGGCCATAAATACCGATTGTTAAAACCGTTAGCACTCCTACTAATATTTGTAAATAATATTTCTTTAAAATATCCATTATTCCTCCTTTCATATATATACATTACGGAAAAATGCAAAAAATCCTTTTTTTTAAGAAGGATTTTTTAAAAAATTTATCTTTTTATTAAAATTTATGACTTCATTTACAGGAATTTTACTTATATTATTCTTAACAAAGCCTAGACTATTACTATCACTTAATATTATTACTACTACACTATTAAAAGAATAATACTCATCTTCATATTCAACAAGTTTGTCTTTGATAATCTTATTTAAAAGATTTATTATTCTGCTACTCGCATTTTCTTTAGCCACAATTATTTGACTAGGATAATATTTTATTTTATGAAAGAGAGTCGGAATATTATCATCATTATTTAAATTAAAAATCTCAAAATTAAGTTCTTTAGCAATATCTTTGATAAAAGATTTACTATCACCAATAAATAGATAAGATGAAGGGCCATTATTTTCTTTCATTGGTTTAGTAATTAAATTTAAAATTTTACTATCATAATTACTACCTAGATTATGATGAATATTTTTTATTTTATTACTCTTTAAAATGATATTATTTTTATATTCTAAAACATCAATAATATCATCTTCTTTAATAAAATAATTAGCTCCGGTTTTAAGTAGCTTTAATTCATTTTTAAGTTTATTTTCAAGCACTTTATTTTTTAAAGCTTCTTTATAATTTTGCTCTTCAAGCATCTTAGCTTTGGCTAAACTAATTTTTTTAATATTTTCTTCCTTAGCTTGAATAACTTCTTTATTTTCTTTGAGTTTTACATAACTCATGACTGAATCTAACAGTTCTACTGATTTGTCGGGATTCTTCTTATCAGGAAAGTATATTGATGCGATATGAACTAAATTTTTGATCATTTCATCAGATATATTTATTTTATGAAAGTTAGAGTATTCTTCTTTAATGCCTTTGATGATTTCAAAAGTTTCTTCTTCCGTTGGTTCATTTATTAAAATTCTTTCAAATCGTCGATTTAAAGCTTTATCTTTTAAGATAGATGCTTCATATTCCTTTTTCGTAGTCGCTGCGATACATTTAATATCACCTCTTGCAAGATATGGCTTTAAAATATCTGAAGCTCCTATCGCACCCTCCGAATCACCAGCCCCGACCATCGTATGAACTTCATCAATAAATAAGATAATATTGCCATTTTCTATTACTTCATTAATAACCCTATTTACTCTTTCTTCAAATTCTCCACGATAACGTGTTCCGGCTAAAAGACTTGCTATATTAAGCGAAAATATTATTTTATCAAGTAACATACTAGGGACTTTATTCTGTACGATCCTTCTGGCCAGTTCTTCAACAATAGCACTTTTTCCTACTCCGGCTTCACCTACTAGCAAAGGATTATTCTTTTTCTTTCGTAAAAGAGTTTCTATAATAAGATCTATTTCTTTATCTCTTCCGATAACCCTTTCTTGTAAATTAACACTTTCATTTAAAATAGTTCCATATTTATATAACTCTAGATTATCATTTTGTTCTTTAAGATAGTTATATACGGCATCAATATCGACATCTTCCGTCATTAAAATTCTTAATGCTACTCCCTCGCCTATCTCAATCATTTTTATGACTAAATCTTTACTAGTTACTTTGCCATCCTTTTTCATAGCACTCATTATTATCTCTTTTAAAAGAGGAGTAAAATCTCGACTTTTACTTGAACATTTTTCTAGGTTTTCATCTATATCACTATAAAACTTTTCATAGTTAATACCATAACCTTTTAAAGATTTAGCCAGTTTTCTATCACTATCTAATATCGCAAGAAGTAAATGCTCTGTCCCTACATATTCATGATTTAATTTATTTTTAATGCTCTCCGCTTTTTTAAATATATTACAAACTTCTATCTCAAAATTTTCAAACATAATTTTTCCTTTACTTTAATTATGTTATTATTAATCTTAAAATATTCATTCAAGCATAAAAAAACTCATCAATTGATGAGTTATTTTATAACATATACGGCCAAAGTTGCTACTAAAGCAATGACTACTAGTACAACTAAAGCATATAGCCAAATATATTTAAACCATTTTTTGTAATCTACATTTAAATATGTTAGACCAATTAATAAGACACCACTTACTGGAGCAAATAATTGAACTAAACCATTAGTAGTTACATAAATAGCTTCCATAATTGGCAAATGATTTGCTGCTATAGATCCATATAGATATGATAACGTGAAACTAGTATAACCAATATCCGTAGAATGGAATATTGAAGTAACTATTGAATCAAGTATAGAAATATATGGAACATAGGTATTTGACCAATTATACATCCATCCAGTTAAAGATGTTGTAAATGGTGAAGTATAAATTACTAAGAATATAGCATATGTTAATACATAAATTCCTATAGGCTTAATAAAACGTTTAATACCATCACCAACAGAGCTTAAATAATCACTTACACTTAATCTATTAAATAATGCTACAAGTACAGACATTACCATTAGATAAGTAACTGTTGATTGAATATCCATTGCTCCGAAAGCAGCATTTGTTTGACTGCTTCCTAAAATATAAGCAAAGATTGGGAATTCCTTATTATTAATTAAGAATGGTGAATATTCAGTAATTACTTTATGTAAATCATTGAATACTTCTAAACCAAAGATTCCACTCCAATCAACATATGCTAAAATGACAAATAATACTGTTAAACACATAACAATTACCATTGGCCACGCAGCATGTTTACGCTCTTCTTCACTATGTTCAATTGGTTTTAGTTCATACAAATCTTCTTTTACATCATTGTTCTTTTCATTATTAACTATTTTGTATACGCGATATACATTATATAGGATAAATAATACAGCAGCAATACCACCAATGATTAAACGATAAGTTAAACCTATTGTTAAATCAGGATCTGAGTATGCACTTCCCATATAATAATTGAAGAAGTATACATTATCGGTTCCTAATGTACCTGCTAATTGGCCTACAAGAACTGAACCAAAGGTTACAGCAATAGTTGTAAGTTTATCAAAGTTAGCATGTAATAAAACCGAAATTAAGAATGGAATAAATACAATCATGCAGAATGGTGATTTAGACAATAATGATGTTAAAACAATCAATACTATCATAATCACTATTGATGATACAATAGCATGCTTCTTAACAAAAGCACCAAGTTTTTTTACTAATTCTTTATAACTTCCTGTTGCAGATAATACACCGTAGAAGCCACCAATAGATAGTAGCAATAAAATTGTAGGCATTGGATAGTACAAAGCATAGAATAATAAGTCTCTAATATTTGTAAGCCCAATCCTTGTTAATGTATCATAAGCTGTATATGTTCCATCACTAGCAAATGAACCGCTTGGAATTATCCATGTAAGACAAACGCCAACAAATATTATAATTAATACCCATTTAAATACGTCTGATTTTTTTGATTTACATGTAAAAACCGCAAATACCACTGCTAAAGCAAGAACAACAATAACTCCAACAATTGATAAAATCGTTGATAATGTACTCATTTTCTACCTCCTATAGAAATTATAGCACTGTCAACCACAAAAAAAAAGCAAAATTGCTTTTTTCATTTAATTTTCATGGTTTATTTCTTGTTTTCTTTCATAGTTGGGAATAAGATTACTTCACGAATTGTTTCTTGTTCAGTAAATAACATTACAAGTCTATCAATTCCATAACCAATACCACCAGCAGGAGGCATACCATATTCTAGAGCTTCTACGAAGTCCATATCAATATCGTTTGCTTCATCGTTTCCAAGCTCTCTTTCCTTAATTTGATCTTCAAATCTTTCAAGTTGATCAATTGGATCATTAAGTTCAGTATAAGCATTAGCAAACTCTTTACCGCCAATGAACAATTCAAAACGATCAACAAATCTTGGGTCTTCAGGATTTCTCTTAGTTAAAGGAGAAATCTCTACTGGATGACCATATAAGAATGTTGGTTGAATTAATGTTTCTTCAACATACTTTTCAAAGAATAAATTAATAATATGTCCTAGAGCTTTTTCATGTTCTTCAACAGGAATATCATGCTCTTCAGCAAGTTTTAAAGCTTTTTCTAAAGTCATATCACTAGCTTTAAAATCAATACCTGTTTTCTCTTTGATGCTATCGGTCATACTAATTCTTTTCCAAGGTCCGGTTAAATCAATTTCATAACCACACCAATTATACTTCATTTTATGCATAACATCTTTAGCTATTGTTGTAAACATTCTTTCCGTCAAATCCATCATGCCCTCTAAGTCAGAATATGCAAGATAAGCTTCCATTAAAGTAAATTCAGGATTATGTTTTGGGTCCATTCCTTCATTTCTGAATACTCTACCTATTTCATAAACTGCTTCCATACCACCAACTAAAAGTCTTTTTAATGGTAGTTCTAGAGCTATTCTTAAGTACATATCCATATTTTGCGTATTATGATGAGTTATGAATGGTCTTGCAGATGCTCCAGTTAGCAAAGTAGCTAATATTGGAGTTTCAACTTCAGTAAAGCCTTGATTATCCATAAAATTTTGAATACATCTGATAATTTTAGGTCTAGTAAAAGCCACATTACGAGAATCATCATTCATGATTAAGTCTACGTAACGGCGACGATATCTTTCTTCAACATCAGTAAGGCCATGAAACTTTTCAGGAAGTGGTTTTAAAGCCTTAACTAAATGAGTATATTCTAAACATTTAATTGTAACTTCACCAGTTTGGGTTTTCATAATCTTACCATGAACACCGACTATGTCACCAACATCGGCAGTTTTAAATAAATTGTAAGCTTCTTCACCTACATCGTTTATAGAAATATAAACTTGAATATTACCCGTTTTATCTTTAATCGTAAAGAATGATGCTTTGCCCATCCTACGAATAAACATAATACGACCTGCTACAGTAGCAGTGTCAGTCATGTTTTCAAATTCATCATGACCAACATTTTCATATTTGTCTTTGATAGCTTGAGCATAACCATCACGTTCAAATCTTTGACCAAATGGGTCTAGACCAAGTTCGCGTAATTTTTCCGCCTTTTCTCTTCTAACTTGTTCTTGTTCTGTAAATTCTCTCACTTCAAATCACCTAGCACTATTCTAACATAAAAAAAAGCTATTAGGAAGCCTAATAGCTTATATTTTTAATAAATTATATTTTATATAGTTTAGTTTTCTTATTTGCTACAACGTATGCACCTGCAGCTAAAGCTAATCCACCAAGAATGATTTCATAAGGTATTGTAGCTCCAGTATTAGGGTTTGGTTTATTAAATGTTGCTGATGCTTCACCTAACATATACTTAATAGTACAGTCAGAATCCTTAGCGTTTTTATCAATTAATACAGAAATTGTACCAACTTGAACTTTACCAAGACTTGCTTCAGCTTCACTAGTAAATGTACAAACAGCTCCAGCACCAACACTTCCGTCAGAAGTAGCAGTATAATCGCCATAGTCTTCACAAACGAAATCTTTAATAGCAGGTCCGAATTCAAATTCAAATTTAAAGTTGTTGTCTGTAAATGTTTCTCCTTCATCACCAGTTAACTCAACATATATTGGGAAAACCTTGATTAATCCTTGTTCATCTTCAGATTCAGATGTAGGATCATTTGGAATGCTAGGAACAACTTTAACCTCTGCTAATACAGATAGAGGTGTTAATAACATTAATCCTAATACTAAAAGGCTGACCATTACTTTCTTCATAACTACACACACTCTCCTTCTCATTTATTATGCTTTAATTATATCATAAAATTCATAAAAGGAAACATATTTTGTCAATTTTTCCTTTTTTTACATTTTTTAAACATTTTTATTGTAAACTATGCTATCATATTAGTATGAAAAGGTGGTAAAAAAATGCGGATACTTATCAAAGTAAAAGATGACAAATTACTATTTGCAACTCGTAAGCGTCTTAATAATGATGATAAAACCATTATTAATACCAACCTTATATCTAATGATGAAATATTCTTTACAGATGACTATGTAAAAGATAATCAACTTGTTGTAACATCTTTTCTAAATGCTTTAATTAAAAATTATAATTCTACTACTTTATCTTTTCAATCTATGGATGTAGCCGAAGTATTTATGAATATCATAAATAAACTCAAAGGCATCAAAAATATTTATTTCGAATCAGATGAAGTACTATCTTATAATATTTGTGAAAAAATAACAAAATGTAATGCTATAAAATTTGTTAGTGCTAATTACATTCCAGCATATATGTTTGAGATGCTTGACAAATATAATATCATACCAGAGTCAAGAGATGAAGTATTATTTACTTCCAATTTTATGCAAATAAATTCACTAACTAATTATGCTACTATTTTTTACAAATATATGTTATATCTAGAATTTCCTTTTACTCCTGAAGATATGGATGATTTTGCTACTTTCTGCAGTATAAATAAAAATCTTAAGATTATCCATGTTAATAAACCAAACAGATTTAATCTCGAGGAAATTATTTCCATTTTAAAAGCTAATAAAAAGAGCAAAATAAAAATATACATTCATGGAGATGTTCAAGAACCTGATGTAATTGAGTATTTAAAAAGATACAATAAAACTCTTAAGAAACGATATAACATTATTTTAAAACTTACCTATTCTGATAAATATATAAGAGAAAATATTGCTAAACAAACTAATAATAATATTTTAAGAATGTGTTCCTACATTATTATTGCTTTAATAGTTTCTTGTATTGCTTTTATAGGTTATGATAGTTATCGGTCAATGCTTAAAACTTCAACTATTCGTAAAGAACTAGAAAACATTATAGAATTTACAGATACGACAGAAATAAAAAAAGATATTGAAGAAAAAAATGAAGGAAAAGTTGTTGTAAATGATGGATTGGCAGCGCTTACGACAATAAATCCTGAAATCGTGGGATGGCTTACTGTTAATAATACGAATATTGATGATGCTGTCTTGCAGGCCAGTGATAATGATTATTATTTAGCCCATGATATTTACCGTCAAGAAGATCCCGGAGGATGGATATTCTTAGACTATACAAATGATGTTGATGTTACTGATGCTAATACAGTTATATATGGTCATAATAGATACGGCAATGGCGTTATGTTTGGAACCCTTAATAGAACTTTACAAAGTAATTGGTATCTAAATGAAGAAAATCAAATAATAACTTATAAAACTTTATATGGTACCTATCGTTTTAAAATATTCTCTATTTATATTACCCCAACAGATAATACCTATATTCAAACTAATATCCCAACTGCTGAAAGAGTTGACTTCTTTAATAAATTAGCTGCTAAAAGTATTTATAATTTTGGTGTAACATTTAAAGAATCAGATAAAATAATTACTTTGTCAACTTGTCAAAGTGATGTTTCTAGATTAGTAGTCCATGGAGTTCTTATTGATTCTGATACAAATAAAGAAAGTACTACTGAATAAGTAGTACTTTTTATTATGGTTCAATATATTCTTTGCCAAGGTATTCAACTACCGCTTTGATTTTTTGCTCACTAAAGTTTTTCCAATTATCATCATTATAATAGTAAGCAAAATCTTCTTCATTGCTTAAATAGCTACCTTCAAAAATAAAATTATTAGTTTTAAAGCAATCATGAGGAATCCTTATAACAGCATAATAGTCATTGAAATAATACATTTGACGGTTACTCTTATCAAACATTTCACCATCCACAAAGTTTCTCGTATATACCCTAACATGGTCTTCCGTTATTTCGTAGGTCTTTTCCCAAGCATTTGCAATGTTATTTACAAGGACAAGTTCCTTGGTTGTAGCCTTCGCCGGAACTAGTATTTCCCATCCAGATAAAGTTTTTATATCATTACTATTATGATGATTACTATAGCTTACTTTAGCAACTGATCCATAATAACCTACGGCAAGCCCTTTACGGCTTATATCTGGAATATTATCATTTCCTAAAACTTTTCCATATGAATAATCATCCCGAAGAAGCAGTACATTAAGTCCATGCTCTTCATAACGGGCTTTTTCATATTCACTTTGAATTAAGTTAAGCGTTTTCTCATCGATTACATCATTAAAGGCCCCGATATCGTCACCACCATGTCGTGGGTACTTGGTAACAAGGTAATTAGTCTAAATTAATGATATTCAAATGAATATCTATATCTCTACTTTTATCTTCTTTATTAACTTTACCTATTTTAACTACATCAACAAATTCGTCAACAATTTCTTTAGTTAGTTTATCAATATGTCTATATTTTTCAAAAATATCTTTACTTGTTTTAATGTTGTTTTCCTTTTCCTTTATAGTACATAATTCATCATTGATAATTGCAAGCCGTTTATTATACTCTTCAATTTCTTTTACAAATTTATCCTTAAATATCATAAAATCTTCTTGAGAAATTATACCTTCTAATTTATCTTCATATAAAGATTTATAATGATCTCGTTTTTTAGCTATTTTTTCTTCTAATAATTTCTTTTCATTATTTAATGCATCACTTTTACTTAAAGTAACACTGTCTAAAGACTTTTTTTGTAAAATATATAATCTTTGTAGTTCATCTACACTATAATATAAGTCTAATTGTTTATTTATTTCATCTAGTATTATTTTTTCTAGCCTATCACATCGTATAGCTTTATTGTTATCACAATCTCTGCTAGCTAACAATCTGCCTTTGCATTTCAAATATGGTATATGTCCATCTTTTAAGTGGTATCTTTCTCTTTTGAAACAACAGCCACACTCTTTGCAGTAAACCTTTCGACTTAACATATATACTTGTCCTATTGACCTACTTATTTTAGTGTTAGATTCAAGCCTCTTTTTAACTGCATTCCAAGTATCCATATCGATTATTGCCTCATGAGTTCCATAAGAATATGTCCATTTTTCTTTTGGATTAATAATGGATTTATGATTTTTATAACTAACATAAGTTCTTTTTCCTTGAACTAAATTACCTATATAAACTTCATTTCTTAATATTCTATAAATAGTATCCTGAGACCATTTTGTTTTTTCTTTAAATTTTGCTGTTCTACATACATATTTGCTTCCATTTGCTTTTTTATAATTAGTAGGAGTAATAATGCCTTTTTCATTCAAAATGTTAGCAATTCTAATATAGCCTAAGCCTGATTTTGATAAGTTAAATATCAATTTTACAGTTTCGGCTGCAACAGGATCTATTAATAGTTTATTTTTATTTGATGGATCTTTCATATATCCATATGGAGCAAATGACCCTAAATACAAACCATCTTCTCTTTTATTTTTTAAAGATTTCCTTATGTTAGCTGATAAATCTTCTAAATACCATTCGTTTATTAAACCGTTAATTTGTCTTGCTTTCTTATTAGATTCAATACTTGTATCAGCATTATCAACAATACTTACAAATCTAACACCCCATTCAATAAACTTATTATGAAGATATTTCTCTATAACTTCCATATCTCTAGAAAATCTACTCTGAGTTTTACACAAAACTATATCTACAACTCCGTTTTCACAATCTTTTAATAATTTTTGAAACGCAGGCCTTGTACTATCTGCACCAGAATAATCATCATCACTATAAACATTTATTACTTCCCATTCATGTTCTAACGCATATTTTAATAACATACTTTTTTGATTAACAATAGATTCACTATCATCATCTTTGCTTTTTTTATACCTATCTTCATCTGAAAGCCTTACATAAATATCAACTTTTTTCCTTATAGAACTCAATTCTTCTACTTCTTCACTTTTAAAATTTACTTCATCATTTGGAAGTCTGATACTATTAATATAAAATGCCTCCTTTCTTTCAACAAGATTTTAAGATAAGATGTTAAAAATTTGTAATGTACTAAATTTAAATTGTTACATTTGACAAACATCATTATTTTGTTCTAATAAAATTATTAATTTTAGTAATTTTTGATTAAAAGCTTTTTTTATGATGCTTTTATCATCAGAATCACAATTTATAAAAGTATTAACATTATATTTAATGTCATTCAAATCATCATTCCTCCCTTTTAACTTTATGCAATAATATTCTAAACTTGCATATACATAATAACGAATGTTTTTATAAATAATAGAAAGCTATTAATTACATAATATAAATACTATTTATTGATATAAAATAAATCCATAAGAGCGTTATCAATTTCTTTTAATTGCTCGTTTTTAATAGTTCCAACATAGCCCTTTAATCTTTTTTTATCAATTACTCTAATTTGCTCCAACATTACTATAGAATTTGGTCTTATAGTATCAAATTGTTTTACTAATACATGACTTGGAAGTTCTATATTTTTTTTAGTAGATATAGGAGCAATAATTGTTGTTGGACCATGTTCATTACCAATATCATTTTGTATTACTACCACTGGCCTTATTCCACTCTGTTCACTACCAATAGTAGGATTTAAATCCGCATAAAAAATAGATCCTTTAACTATTTTCTTCATCTGTATCATCCTTTCCATTTTTTAATTCCCTAATTTTAACTGATATATTCTTTCGCACATAAGGCAAATCTAGAATTCTACTATCATTAATAATCGTGTTAACTTGTTCTTTAATTTCAGCTTTTTCTTCACCTTCTAAAGTAAAAGAATATCGTTTATTAATTTTTATTTTATACTTTTTCATATATGATCCTTTCTTATGTACTTAATGCCAAGAGTGGCATTAAAAATTATTATTGTGTTAATATTATTTCTACTCCCTTAACACAGGGATTCATCAAACGGTTATTTGCTAAATAACACCATAGGAATTTCACCTTCTTGTGGTTCATCACAAAATCGCATCCATTGCTTGAGTCTGTGGCTATGCGAAAGTATCATTATTACTAATATGCTTTATGGCAGATTAGGAGCAATCTAATTTTATAGTCAAGTATTAATCGACAAGCGTACTTACTAATGTGCTACACATATTAGGAATGTATTTGATGAATAGATAATAGAAGTGATTACTTGTTTAAAAAAAGAAACAAGTGGAAGGTATAATTTGCCCTCCTACTTGTTTCCTCACTCAAAGTCAAAAAGTATAGTCTAATTTTTTAATTTTTTCGAAATTTTTTCTAAAGCAATATCAATGCTAAACTTAACAGCCATTTTTGTACAATGTTCTTCATTTGCAATTTCTTCAAAAGTCATATCATCAAAGTAATATTTTTTTAACCTGTTTCGTTGGATCGAAGGCAGCTCTTTAATAGCTTTTTTTAATTCTTCATATAAAATATTATTTTCAACGATTTCATCGACTAATGGTGTCTTATTAGCAGCTTTTGAAGGCAAATTATTTTCTAAAATATCTGAATGTTCTATATGGCGATCATATTCATTTAATATTTTAATATCATCAAGTTCAAACTTATCAAAAGCATAATATACTTCTTTATTAACTTTAACATTTTGCAAATGCCCTTTAGCATCTTTAAAAGTTACAATATATGTATTTTCAGAATAATTTAAAATATACGGATTATCTTTGCTTTTTCTTCTTTTTGGGCAATTACCCATTTTTATTTCCTCCTATCAATTTGTTTTTTGTTTCAAATTGATAGAAGGTGGGCTTCTACAGCCACATATTTTCATGCAAATAAAAAAGCCGAGCATTCTCCCCAAAACCTGGGTAAGATGCTCGGCTTCAATTAGCAAATATACTACTTGTAATAATTCTTCGCAGTATTCTTCATCATCATGCATAGGTAACCAGCTCCTATCACAAGCAATTACCTTTTAAGGCAAAGAAGAATACTGCTAAAACTTTGCTTTTTATAATAGTTTTGTAATTCAAGAAATTAAATTCAATTGTACTACATTATAAGACAAGGTTCTTGCTTACCTCGTAATTATAAGACATTAATTTTAAAAGAAATGTAGAATTATGTCGAATTTAAAATAGTTCTTAAAGTTAATCTATGTGTTGCAAATTAGAATAAATTTTTACTAAGGCTCTCTTTTTATTTTTGCAATACTTTTACATATTTCCTTATAATATTCGTATATCTAAACATTTGTTTTTAGCAAAGCTATTAGCCATTTTTTTAAAATCTTGGTTAAAAGCATTTACGTGTATAAAAAAACTCATAATCTTTTTCAAGAAATGAGTTTTATTTATTTTCTTATTAAAAGGCGTTTCAATCACATTGATATTTCATTTCGCTATTTGCACAAATTTCATCATTACAAGTAAATACCGATTTAAAGTCTCCTTTTATATTTAAATTTTATTATTAAACCAATGTTTTCATTATTGTATTTCAAATTCAGCACTTATATAAAATTTATTATTAGGTTTATCATCTTTTTTAAAATATACTTCCTTAATTAAGCGGTACTTTCCCTTAGTAAAATTTCCATACTTACGTGTAAGAAGATCTATCTTTATTTTTATTTGCCCTAACTCTTGAGATTTTACTTCTTCTTCATATAAGAAACAACCAACATTGTTAATTTCTTTTAATTCATACCATGTTCCATTTTTTTCTTTTTCGATACTAAAGCAGTAGTCATAATAAATACTCTGATCACTATTATTAGTAATAGTAAAAGTAGCCCCTTCATTAGTTATTGTTTCTTCGAGATTTTCAATCAATATATTAGAATTTTCAACTTTTATTTCAGATTTATCAGTCATGGTTACATCAGGTACTTCATTATTTTTATCACAAGAACACACTAAGAATAAACTAATAAATAAGAATAATATTTTTTTCATAATCGATTACTCCTTTCGCTGTGTTTAGCACCCACATAGTAATAAAAATTATTGTTTTATCTATTATACAATAAACAAATTATTAAACAATTAACTGATTTAATAACAATATCCAGAAATTTAAAACCGTGGATTTTAAAATATTATTTCTTAATATAAAGTTATACCTAAAGAGGTGGTTATATTTCGTATTTTTATAGCATATGATTTATCATTATGCGTTAAAGACATGGTTCCTAATAAGTTAGGAGATTGTTTAAGTTCGAATAATGCTGATCCGCTATCTCCTGTTTCATTTACTAAATCAGTTTGTATTAAATCTGTAAGAAATACTTCATCGCCAGTATGTGGGTCTGGTGCAGAATCTGAAGAGTATGCAGAAGTTACAGTACCAATAGTAGCACCAGTCACTGCTCCATATTTTCCAACCTTTTGACCAACAAAAGGTAAAGTCGCAGCACCTAAGGTTATTCTAGGATAATATGGCCAGTTAGGAACGACATTTGAAATAGAGTCTGAAGTTTGTACAAACATTGCATCGACTGTACCACCATCTTTAAAATCTCTTTTTAAAATTGGATTTCCATTAAATGTTGTAGTACCATCCATAACACAATGGCCTGCCGTAACATACCCTGCCTTGTTATTATATTTGGCTCTAAACCCTACTGAACAACCACCAACTTTGCTACCAGGACTTAATGATGAAGTTAGAATTGCTTTATTGCTAGAATTAAATACTATTAAATTTGAATCTAAAACATTTACACGAAATTCCTTTTGTTTGGCATCTGTATTATTCTCTAAATTAACAACAACCCTATTTTTAATAACATCTACATAAAAACCTACTACATTATCATAATGTAATGATGAAATTAAATCATTCAATGAATTATATATATGCAATAAATCATTAAATGAGTAATCAACATATTCTATAATTTCATTATCAGCAGCATTTGTTGTAGAATAATAAGATGAATAAAGAGCATTCTTTGTACTTGGAACTTCATCTTTTACTATTTGTAAAACTAGCTTTTGATCATCATTTATATACATTCCTCCATAATATTTTGGATATTCTTCCTCGTCCATGGTTGACGAAATTTTAAGCATATTCTCAATCTTATTCGCAGATTCTACTGCATAATTATTCAAGGAAATTATCTCTTCATAATTAGAACCATATTTTTCTTCTAAGGCTAAAGCTAAAGCGTTTTGAAATTCCTCAGTTGCACGCATAGCCTCAAAATCTATAGTTTCAGTTTCATTAATCTTTGTCGATGTATTTTGTTTTTTTGCTATTAAAGAGATTGATAGTGCACTTACCACTATTAATCCTATTGTTAATATTTTTTTCATATTTTTAATTCCTTCCTTTTTTATTTTTTTAAATAATCATAACTTAATATTTAATTCATTAACTCACATCCTTTTAAAAATTATTGCAATAATTTTTTAGAAGAATTACTCCTTCTAAAGGCAAAGACAATGTAGCACATTATAATTTTTAAAAGTAGAGAAAAATAAGCACGTTATAATTTAAAAATGGGAGGGATTATATATCCCCTCTTCCAATATTTGTAGGTTTAAGTGCTTTTTTGTTTGTTTATATATTTTTTAATCATTAATAGAAGTTGTTCCTTCACTAGTGGCTATCCCTTTGTCAACTATGTTATTTAAATTATTTTGTGAATTTTCTAACTCGTCTAAACAAATTATTTCAAATATTGGATCTTCCTCTAATGTGTATGGATTACCTTCTGAATCATATTCAACGTGCGAGCGAATAAAAAGAGAAGGTTCTTTACATGTAATTTCCTTTCCTTCATATTCGGCAAATTTATAAGCATCTTCAGTATTAGAATATCCTTGTTCAATTATTTTATCCTTAAGAGCCTGTAATTTTTCCTCATTTGTTATTTTTGCCTTGTCTTCGTTATTAAGACTTTTAGCAGACGAATTCTCACTTGTAATAAATAGTATACCGATAGTAGCGGCTATTAACGCAGCAACAGCTAATACTATGATTATAGTTTTTTTCATTTTTATTTCTCCTTATATACCAAATTATATTTTAAATCTAATCCGTAATAGTAAAATAAACTCCTGTCATATTATCATAAGAACTTCTAAGGTTAGCATCACTAAAATATACAGAACCACCTAAACCATTAGCATTTAATGTATAACTCATTGATTGAGCAAGCGTTAAAGGCTTAGTAGCATGTTGATATGTTCCATAAAATTTGGTTGTTGTTGCTCCAGTAAAATATCCTGAAACAGATATTATATTAATAGGTCGAAATTCATTTCCGCTTCTTATCAAAACAGATGTTCCATAACCATTAGACAGTTTTTTTCTTTGGCTTTCAGGTGTAAAATATCGCTCAGTATCTCTATGTTCTGCAGCACCATAGGATGTAGCTACAAATGTTCCGCCTGATGATTCCCAACGAATTGCATTAATGTCATAAGATGATATTTGTGGTATTGTTTTCCATTTTAAAACGCCAAAAATTTCATATTCACTATCAAATTGATAAGCTAGCATATAATATTGTTTGGCATTAGTTTCCCAGCAAACTACTCCTTCTGAACATAAATCCATAGGCATAATTGGCTCAAAATTATTATATTCTTCTTCAGTTATTTCCTGCTCATAATTAATAATTCGACCATTTGCACCTTTAAAAGTACTAGTCATAATATACTTAGTTTCTGAAAATATTTTTTTACAATTTGAAATATCTTCCATTAATAAATCGTAGTGATCTTGAGATAAAAAATCCACTAATTCCCAACTAGTTGCATCTACAAGATACTCATAATCTTCTTTTGACATAATAACGCCTTTTTGGTTTGTATAATATTCGTCTGTATTTTCTAATGCTGATACATTATTAATAGCAGATAAAGATAAAAATACTGCTATAAAACTAAAAAGTTTTTTCATAATTTAATTTCTTCCTTTCTATATTTTTGAAAAAATTTAGTATATATAATATTTATGTTTAATTTATTGGCTCACCTCCTTTATAATTATTTCAATAATTTTTTAGAAGAATTACTTCTACTAAAAACAATTTAGCACATTATAAATCTTAAAAATAGGGGAAAATAAGCACACACTAAAATAGTGCTTATTTATCTCTTTTATTATTTTTTGAAAAACGAAAAGCCTTTTTAGCTTGTTTATATATTTCTTTAAGTTCTTTTTTGGAATATATATATACGGACAATAAAGATCTTGTTCAAAGTCATCAAAAGAATATTTATTTGCTCCAAAAAGCTCATCATGAATTTTCATTTCAAAAATGCATCTTTTTAAAACCTCACTTATAGCATACTCATGACTTACATCACAATATTTTTTTAATGAATTATCAATATTCATCTATTATATTTCCTTTCATAATATAAAGTTGCAACATTTTATCATATTCCCAAGACTTTTGATTATAGCAAAATAAAAAGAGCAACAATATCTTAGGTAATGATAAAGTGCATAAGCTTAAACTAAGATGTTGTACAGAAGAGTTGGAAATGATACAAATTCAAATAGGCCATGTACTATGAGTTAGTAATAAGACTATATGTAGATGGGAAACTGTAAAAAATTACATACCTAAAAAAATTAATTAAGTTTTATAATATATATAATTACAGAATTGACTACGTCTTTTCATTAACAAATACTAACACGCAATATACTAATATTAACGTAAATCAAAAAAAATGGCAGTAATTTAAAAGCTATTCGCAAAAAGCACAACCTAACGCAAGAAAAAGTGGCTAATAAAATGAGGATTTCACAGTCTTGTTATAGTCAATATGAAAACGGGAAATCTTTATTAACCACTATATCATTGTATTCTTTTTCAAAGGTTTTTAATGTATCTGCAGATCAAATATTGAATAGAGAAAAATGTTAAACAGCAATATTTACTCCACCCATATGATCATAATAGCTATATACAGAACTATCAAATAAGAACACCTTACCACTACCATTGTTAGAAATTGTATATTTTTGACTATTATTCAAACTAATGCTGTATTTAGCATGTTGATAACTAGCAAATACATTTCCAGTACCATTTACTCTGTATGATTGCGTAAGTATAATATTACTGTCATAGTCAGGTAATTTTATTGATACACCAAAACCATTACTATCACTTTTTATATATGTTGAATTATATGCTGATGATGAACTAGATAATCTAGTAGATACTGAACTAGCCAAAGAAACACCATCTAAATATGCTCCCATTATATCATAGCTCCTTGTCGCAGGATCTCCAAGCCATCTTAATGTTACTGTAATTAAGGCATAACTTGGGAAAGCAGATTTAGCTATAACAAGGGATTTGGCATTAGTAGTATGTGATGTATCCAAAGGCATTATAGGTAAATACTTATTAATTTGAATATTCTCGCTAATCCCATTGCTTAAAATAATGTCATATTCTTCTAATGTCATATTTTCTTGGTACCCATCCCATAGGATTTTAGATACAAAATCATATTCTTCTTTTGTAAATGAAATATTATTTACATTAGTATAATATACTTCTGAAGCATGAACACTAGTTATCCCCATATAAAAGAATGCAATAGCAATTACAAATAGTAATTTTTTCATTTTACTTTTCCTTTCTAACTAAATTATATTAATTAAACCAAAAAATAAAAGAGCAAATTAAGCTCTAAACTAAAATATTAGCTGGGCTTATTATGCTCTTTATATTAATTCATACAAATATGACCAAAAGTATTCAATCTTTTTTTCTTCATTTTCACAAGTTCCTATTGAACACGAAACGTTCTCATTTTCATAAATAAAACTATATAAAATTTCTTTACCATCATATGCAGTATATGACAAGGATTTCCCGTATGTGTAAAATATCCAATCCTCTATAGAATTTCCATCTTTTGATATTACTAAACCAATGATTCCTGAATCAGGAAGATAATAGGATGAATACTCTAAATCTTCGTCTTTTTTATTATACTTATAAGTATTGTCTTCTTCTTTATAAGTCTTTTTAATCATATTTATTATAGGATTTAAGTCTGTAGGAATTATATCTAATTCATCATTATTTTTTTGTGTTATTGTTTGTTTTTCTTTTTTAAAAAACAAATCATTATTAATATAATCTTGTGTAAAAAGTAACTTTATTGTTTCTGAACCTCCATTATCATATTCTAAAAACAAATATAAATTATTATCAATGTCTTTAAAATAATCAGTTTCAAAATACTCATTCTCACCATAATACTGACTAATTAAAATGTTTGTATTATCTCCGCTATAAATTACATTTTCTATATTTTTATAATATAATGTGATTTTTTTAATATTCAATTCTTTTTTAGTTTTTATTTCATTTATACTAAAATAAATTTTGCCTCTCGTTTTTATGAAAACTCCATTATCTATAAATGCATAATTTCCACTACTCGAAATAGTATAAACCTTTATTGATTTATAGGAATTTATAAAGTAATATATACCAAGAAAGGCTATAATACAAACAATAATAATAGATAGTCTCTTTATTATTTTTTTACCGTTTTTTACATCTTCATACAAAATTGCTGATACTTCATTTACTTCTTTCTCATTTTGCTTATTTAAGATTTCACCATAAAGGATTTCGTTAACAGTCACATTAAATACATCACTTAATTTTAGTAACATTTCATGACTTGGAAGAGTTACTCCTCTTTCCCATTTACTAATGGAATCTCTCCCAATCCCTAACAACTTACCTAGTTTTTCTTGAGATAACTTTTTATTATTTCTAAGTTCTGCAATAAAGTTTCCTATTTTATCTGAATTAATCATACCATCACATCCAATAAATGCTTGTTTCAATGCAAATATTTATCTTATTATAAAACAAAAAATATTTTATTTAAAGAAAATTTTTTTCATTTTGTTTTATAATAGTTAAATTGTGTTGTTTTATTCCACTCATAAGCACTCCACAAATCTGTGTTATCGCTTGCAGGATCTACTATTTTTATACTATTGTCATCTATATCAATAATTGCAACCCAGTGCTGATTACCCGCTGTAGCCCCTAGCACTTCTGCTGTTAAATAATATCCCTTATCAATATATTCTTTTATTAAATTTAATTTATCAGTCTTGTTTTTATCTTTTAGATTAATATTTCCAACAAAGCTAAAATTTGGAACAACTTCACTAAGTTTACTATAAATTAAGTTGCCTTTTTCATCAAATCCACCTTTACTATTTAATGCCTCCACAAAAGTACCAGGGTTAAAAGGAACGATTGTTGTATTAGCACCAGATCTTTGAATTTGAATAGCTATTGAAGTAATTAAACAACCTATGTCCCCTATTGTAGCAGTTGTATTGCCTATTCTTATATTCGACCAACTTTGACCTCCTTGTCGCCATGCCATATAGTCACCTGTATTTTTTAAACCATAAAGTACCCCGCTCCAAAGAGAATCATATTCACTACTAGAAAGTTCACTGTACTGTCTCATTTGAGCTGGACTAAAGTGATAAATGTTTAACATTTGCTCAGCAGTTTTCGATGTCACATTTAAATGTAGTACCCTTTTTTGTACTGGTTTAGGCATTTCTTCTATATTAACTCCACGATTAGTTACCATTTCTGTTCTAACCTCAAATGATATACTATTCATATCCCAAAATATTTGTTTAACTATTTGTTTTTTATTATTATCTATTGTAACTACTTCTTGAGTTTTTGATCCATTTGTTTGTTTTAATGTATATATTATTAAAATATCTTTCCAAGAAGCCATATTTCCTTCGAAAACATATTCATCATGTAAATTTTGATCTTGTATAGTCTGAATTTTATCGTAAAATTCTTGATTACATTCAGCAATAACCTCTTTCATAGTAAGAGAATTAGTATTTGTTTTTTCGCCACTAAAAAAGATTCCAAAAATAGATCCAAGAAGAAGACCTATTAAGCATATTACAATAATTACAATTAAAGCAACGCTACCAGCGGCAACTAAGGCAGATATAAGAGCTTTTGTCCCAGCGATTAAAGCTTTAATGGAAGATATCGTAGTCTTTACTACAGTTTTTGTAGCTTTAACGGTTTTTTCGGCTGTTTCTCTCGCAACCTTTATTGCCCTTTGCGATAACTTAACTGATTCTTTTTTTATTTTATCAGTATTTTTAATTATCCTTTCTGATGTTTTAATTGTGTTTTTAGTATTCTTTATTACATTTTTACTTGTCTTTTTTATTTCATGGTTATTTTTTAATTCTTTAATTTTAGTTTTTGTTTTCTGAATATTATCTTTAGTTTTAATTAATGATTTACGACCTTCCTTACTAACTTCATTTTTAGCTTTATTAATGCCCTTCTTATATGCAAGTTTTAGTTTCTCACTTCCATATTCGTTGATATCATTATCATTTTGAACAGTATCCTCAGATTTTTCTTTTATTTTTACAATATTCTCATTTATTTTTTTAGTTTGGGCTATTCCTTTATTGAGAGTTTTAATTCCTTTTTTTGTTAAGTCTTTAACTTTGATCTTTGACATAAAATAACCTTTTAAATTTAATTTCCTTCTCCTGGTTTAGTAGTCATTAATTTATAAAGTTTAGTATTTGTTGGAAATTTATTGATAAAAGGAACTAAAGAGCTACCCACCTTAAGCAGACCTTGTCCTGCTCCTACATTAGTAATATAACTCATTTGCGTATCTGAAATAGATAGTAATTTTGCAAGTTCTGTTCTATCTGTTGCAGCTTGATTAAGCATTACTATAAATTCCGAATTAGCTAACATAGTTCTTGCAGTATGAGATTGTAGAAGATCATCTACATTTTGAGTTATACCTGTACAGTAAGCACCATATTTTCTGACTCTCTTCCATAATGTAAATAAGAAATTAGCTGAATATTCATGTTGAAATAACAAATATATTTCATCTATAAATATATAAGTATTTCTTCCTTTTGCCCTATTAGAAGTTATCCTATTTAAAATACTATCTAATACTACTAACATTCCAATAGGAAGTAATTGCTTTCCTAAATCTAAAATATCGTAGCAAATTATTCTACTATTAGTATCAACATTTGTATTTTTAGCAAATGTATTAAGTGAGCCATCAGTAAATAGTTCGATAGCTAAAGCTATTTGTTTAGCTTCTGGTTCAGGTTGTTTTAAAAGTTCTTCTCTAAAATCTTGTAGAGTTGGTGCAACACCTTGATAATTGCCTTGTTGATAAACACGGTAGACTTTGGCTGTACATCTATCAATAATTGATTTTTCCTTAGGCCCAAGATTAGAACTCCCCATTAAATGCTCACACAATGAAAGTAAAAATTCTGATTTTAAAATAACGGGATTTGCTCCATCACCATAATCTGCATTCATGTCCATGGCATTTATATGGTTACTACTAGTTGCAGAAATATGAATGTCCTGTCCTCCAAGAGTTTCTATTAATTTAGGATATTCTCTTTCAGGATCAATTATTATAATATCTGCATTTGGATCTCTTAAAGCAATTGAAACTATTTCATTTTTTGCAGTAAATGATTTACCCGATCCTGAAACTCCCAAAATAAAAGAATTACCATTAAGCAATTCTCTTCTATCTGCAATTATCATATTCTTTGAAATTACATTATCGCCATAATAAATCCCATTTTCATGATTTATTTCTTGTACCCTAAATGGCATAAATACTGCTAAAGACTCCGTTGTTAGAGTTCTTAGAGCATTTATTTTTCTTACACCATAAGGCATAGTTGTATTTAAGCCATCCTTTTGTTGATATTTTAGTATTCCTAACTGACACAAATGCTTTCTACAGATGGCAAGTAATGATTCAGTATCTTGTTCTAGTTCTTCTTTTGTATCAGATATTAGAACCATTGTTAAAACACAAACGAACATTCTTTGATCACGAGTGGTTAAATCATCAAGAAATTCTTTTGACTCGTTTCTTTGTTGTTCTAAATCATAAGGAATTACCGCACTAAAATTATTATTACTATTTTGTCTTCTTTGCCAATTTGTAATATTAGTTTCTACTCCTAATCTTCTGTTTTCAACCTCCTTTATCGCTTCATCCATCGGAATTGGTATAACATCGATCGACAACATTAAATTTCTATTTATATCTGTTAATTCAGCTACCATATCATCTCTAATATATGAAGCATAGTCCTTTAAAAAGAAAACTCTTCCTAATTTATTACCCATTTCAAAATAATCTTTTTGAAATGAGAAAGAGTCAGGACATATATAATCTTTAAATGAGTGTCCTTTTTGCATATTATCTAACATATCCCATGTAAATATGTTTTCTTCTCCTATTCTATAAAAGTCATGGGCCAGTCTTAATCTATCGGTGGCATCCAGCTCAATACATTTCGATCCTAATGCATTAAAGTGATTAGTTAAATCAGCACTTATTCTTGAAAAATAATTCCTAGCCTCATCAATATTTTTCTTATTTATTGAAATAGTCAAAAACTTTTCTTGAATTATTGAGTTTGAACCTAATGCTTTATCTATAAGAATTTTATTGTATTCATCTCTATATTCATCTAATGGATCTCCTGACATAGGAATCATAATATTCTTCTCATAATCAACACGATTTAATCTTCTATTTAAAACAGTTATCTTTGAAGTAGCTCCAGGATCTAATGAATTTAACAACTCAGAATACTGTAAAAACATAGCTTCTTTATCTGGCCTAGATGCAACTGCATAATTAATATCTGTAAATCTAAAACTCTTACTATATTTGTTTTTTGAAATTTGAAATATTCCATCCTTATAAATAGTTTGGACCGGAATAACATCTTGAACACTTTTAGGTGCATTATATTTTTCCTTATCTTGTTTAAATATATTTTTTATTGTTCTAATTTTGCATCATCTCCAATCTTATCCTTTAATAATTCAAAATAATAATTTTTAGGAATAAATGTTAATTCTTTGGGGGTTATAAATTCACTACGCAAATATGCTAACAAAAATTGTTCTGCATTCATGCCATTATATTTAACAAATCCCATTACTGCAAAAGGAGCAGCACCTAGAATACATAACCATGAAAGTGTTTCAATCCCAAAATAAGGCTTAAAAATAAAATATAATAATACTGCCATAACACAAGCCAGAGCAGAAAAAATAAACTGTCTTAATGATAATCCAAAATAAACGCTTTCAGAGTATTCCCTTATCTCTTTATTAATCTTTACTTCCATTATCTTGCGTCTCCCCTATCTTTCCTGTACTTGAAACTAAAATTTTCCCTTCTTACTTGATTTAGCCATTTTTGTACTTCTTTTTTACTCACACACTCCTCAACCCAACAATCATTTGTAGTATTATCAACACCAATATATTTATTACCTTCTTTGCAATACAGCAAAGTATCATTTGAAGGTAAAGATTTCCTTTTTGCCCAACAACTAATATAATTATCAAGAAATTCACTTGATACTTTTTTCACTCGATCAAACATTATATCTCATCTCTTTTTCATATTGTTTTTTCATTACTTACCACTACCTTTCTATATTAGTTTTATTTTTATTTAATAAAATGCTATTTACTTTACCAATCGTCTGAATAATACTCTTTTGATTAAATCTTTTTTTATATTTTAATATTTGCTTATCTGTAAGCGATTTGAAATCACCATTTTCATAATCATCGCCAACAATTAAAAAAGGACCTGCAATAATATCATGGCCTATGTCTCTATTTAGCTTCATTCCGTTAATTTTCCCTTCTTCGTTACAAATGAGAACTACATTATCATTTGTTGGCAAATACGCACACTCAATATTTCCTTCCACTACTTTTTGTAATGAATCTAAAGTGTTATCGGTTTCTACTTCTTTTGGTAGTTCATATGGCTTTACCAACAAACACTTCAATTTATTTTTTATCATAATCCCATCATCTCCCTTATTATTCGATCTGACATTTTTATTGTTCCTACTAAAACAAGCATATTAAATACTAACTCGCCTATATATTTCCATACTTGTGTAACTGCAGCTGCACTTGTATCAACTACAGGTGGTGAAGATGCAAAAAGCGAGAAAATTATGCATGATAAAACAATTATTACTCCCTCTAAGCAAACTGCAGAATAACTTTTTAAGAAACTCTTACCGATGTTTTGGGTTGGCTCACCCGCAAATGTTGCGAGTGGAACAGGAGCTATTGCAGTATAAAGATATAATTTAAAAAATCTTCCATAAACCGACATTATCATAATAAATGACATTACCGTTACAACTAAACCTCCTATAAGTGTTACAGCCCATAAAGGAATTGATTCAAAAAAGCCACAATCCTCAATAGCTGTTATCATCTGCGATGGCAGAACTGATTTTGTAGAACTTGTAATATTTGAAATACTCATTATTTTAGAAACTATTCCTTGCGATATTTTGAATAAGGCAAGCATAAGATCCATACCATAAGTAACAACTATTTTAGCAATAGCAAATCGAATAAAAAGTCTCAATGCGTGTTCAGGTTTCTTTACTTCAGTTAAAGATCCACAGGTTTTCATAATACCCGTTACAAAAAATAGTACGAGCAATGCTAATCCTACAGCTTGTAATCCATTATGAATATTTTTTATAACATTCCATATTGTGCCATCTTTAAAAGTTTCAGGAGTTTGAGTAACTAAATTCCATATTTCAGCCATTTTAGAGTTCCAAGTTTCAAGTGCATTTTGTAAATTTTGAACAACCCAATTATCGCTCATAACTTATCACCTCTCAATCACTAAAAAAGAGGACCATTTTATCCTCCCGTTACTAAGTCTAATATTTCTTTTGCAAAAGTTATTACTATGCCACCTGCCAAAGTTAGAAAACCATTTGCTCTTTGAGACGGATCGTGGCTTTTGATAGATAATCCAATTTGCACAATTGAGAAGCCTAAGATTATCATACCTACTGCTCTAATTAGTCCAAATATAAAATTAGATAAATTGTTAACCACTTGCAATGGATCTTCGGCGGCTAATACAACAGTTGATGTTCCTGCAGCCGCCAAAAACATAATCAAAAAAGTAAAATATTGAAATTTTTTTAAGCCTTTTTCACCCAAGCCATTTTTAAATTTGCAAATATTTTTCTTTATATATTCAGGTGTTTTTATAATACTCTGTTCAATTTTATTAATTACTTTTTTCATGTTATACCTTCTTTCTTAAAATATTTTTCTATATCTTCTGATGATACAATTTCATAATCTTCGATAATATTAGAATCTGTATCATCTTTATTTTCTTCTTCCTTAATAGTGGAAGAAAAATCTAAATTCACAGTAGCAATAGCTTCGTTGATATTTCCGTATACATATATTTGAGATTTACCATCTGCCGATAATCGTACATTTGGATGCTTTAATACATCGTATTTTAAATCCATTATAGGCCTTTCTCCTCTTATAAAAAGAATTGCATATTTATTGTCTAAAAGTCTTACTTCATCAGGGGTTAAAAGCTCTCTACCATTTAGTTGATAATTTGTTGAATAGTTGCCGCTATGTCCCGTACTTTTTCCATAAGTGTTTAAATCAATCGTTTCTTTTCCTAAAAGTTCTGAAACATACTTGTGTGTTGATTGCTCATTTCCACCTAAATATAAAAATTCATCACAATTTCCAACTATTGACTCCCACTGTTTTTCAAATAATGCTTTTAATTGAGCTAAATTTTGCAAAATAATTGAAACGGATACCTCTCTTGATCTCATAACAGATAGGATTTTGTCAAAATCATCCGGTAATGAAACATTAGCAAATTCATCCATCAAAAAATGAACATGAACAGGTAATCTTCCATTATACTTATGATCTGCAGCATAAAATAATTGTTGAAATAATTGGGTATAAAGAATACTTACTAAGAAATTAAAAGAAGTATCATTATCTGGAATAATAGCAAATAATGCTGTTTTCTTCTCACCAATAGTTTCAAGTTCTAATTCATCAGTTTGCGTAAGACTTGCCAAACTTTCAAGATTAAATTTTTCAAGGCGTGAAGCAAGCGTAATTTGAATTGATTTTAATGTTTTAGCAGAACCGGAATGATAATCTCTATAGTATTTAAGAGCTATATGATTAGGATTTTCGATTTCTAACTGATTAAAAAGAATATCTAAAGGACTAATAAAGTTATCATCATCTTCTTTGACTTCGCCTGCTCGTAGCATTTCCATAACCATAGGAAAATTTTGTTCATCTTCGGGAGCTTCATACCATAAATAAAACACTAAAGCTAGAAGAAGCATGGATGCTGCTGTATCCCAAAATGGATCATTTGATTGACTACCCTTAGGTGTTGTAGCTTTAAAAAGATTAGTTACAAGTTTTTGAACATCATTATCCGATTGTAGATATACAAACGGATTATAACAATGTGATTTATCCATATTGATTAAATCTAATACTTTAACTGAATATCCTTTTTCTTCTAGAAGATGTCCTTCATCTCTTGCAATTTCACCCTTTGGATCAAGAATTATTAATGAAGTGTTTGCTTGCATTACATTTGGTTTAGCAAAAAATCGTGTTTTTCCCGCTCCAGATCCACCAATTACTAAAGTATTTAGATTTCTTCTGTGTTTTCTTCCATCCAAGCCAATACTAACATTTTGTGTTAAAATTTTATTTTTTTCAAAAGGATGATCTACATATATTTTATTGATTTTTACTGGATCTCCCCATTTTGCACTACCGTGTTCTTCTCTTTTTCTATAGTTTTTTTGGGTTGATAAATATATACTGACTCCTATTATATATACAAAACTAAAAAGCAGAATTACTTTTAAAGACGATGAACACCATGTTATAGAAAATGGACTATCAATATATTTTGGAAAATCCTTTATTATTTTAGGAAGTCCACCATTAAAAGACGGAGCTATTAAAAGAGCAATCCATATAACGGGAATAAGACCGAAAACATATAAATATTTTGAACTATGTCTCTTTTCCGTCATCTACTGTCTGCAAAACGATCTCTGTGAAAGTATCTTTTCTTTTCAGGTGCATCTAAAGCCTTTAATAAAACTTCATCTACTGCATCTGTTTCACTTTGTTCCCTTATTAATCTATTTCTTAGTTCATTTAAAGCATTGATAACAATACCCATTTCATATTTATCAAGTTCTAATATTCTATAAACATCTTTCATTAACGGCTAGTCTCCTTATTAGAAACTTTTTTAATAATTTCGGTTTTTTCCTTAGATTGCTCACGATATCTAACTTCCGCTTTAGCTTTTTCTAATTTAGCTTTTACAGAAGGCCTATTGTTCACCTTAGTACCCTGCTCCGAAATCTTTTGCGTTTTTAAGAAAGGCTTTGACAGAGGGCTTTTTTCTGTCTTTGCCAAATGGGGGTTTAACGATGTTTCTTCCTTTTTATTAGAGTTATTTTTTGATTCAACATCTAATCCTTGTACTTCTTTTGTATTAGCATCCTTGCCCTGAGTGTTTTTTATGCTCTTTGTTTTTTCAATTTCACTTTTAATAGTTGATTCATCATAACTAGATAATTTGAATTTTTGAACTATTCTATTAATTTTTGCGGCGTCTTCTGCTCTGACCATAATATCAATAATTCCATCATTAGATTTTTCTTTTTTATTTATTAATGCACTATATAGTACTCCATATCTTTTAGCTTCATCTGTAAACTTTTTAAATTCATCTTGTTTTACAGAAAATACTTTTAATTCTTTTCCTGACTTTAACATATTTGTAAGTTTTGTTTTACCTGCAGTTTTATTTTTATCTTTCATAATGGCATAAAGCAAAGCTGCAATATCTTTCGCACCACTGCCGGTTATTTTTGCCGCTACCTGAAATCCTTCTAACGACATTCTTACAATTTGTTCAGCAGCATCACCTGATGTATTCATTTATCACCATCTCCTTTTCATCTATAGATTTAATGTTATCTATTATTGAATCTCTGCGATTCTTAATGTTTTCACACATTTTCACTTCATTTTTGACTTCTTTGATTTGATTTGTTATCGAGTCAATTCTTATTTTTATTTCCTCTTGATTACTTTCGTTAGCCAATTTATATTTTTTCCACAAATCTTCCCTTGTACCTTTTAAATAGTCTAATTCTTCAACTTTATGATTATAAAATTTTAAAAAATCATCTTCTGTTTCAATTTTATTTTCAGCTAGCATTATTGCCTGCCTACTAAAATCATTCATTTTTTTCACATCATATTTTAAGTTTGATGAAATGTTATATTTTTTAACAAAATTAGGATAATTATTTAATAGGTTACTATACCTTATATACAATGAGTAAAAGCTATTGTATTTTGGCTTGGCTAATAT
Organism: uncultured Bacilli bacterium; assembly: GCA_947586825.1. Classification (GTDB taxonomy): domain Bacteria; phylum Bacillota_I; class Bacilli_A; order RF39; family UBA660; genus UBA6448. The sequence continues at coordinate 55,172 of CANPXU010000004.1, forward strand.
AGATAAAGTACTAGGTAATTTTCGATTCTTGTAATAATTTTTCTTTTCAGGTAAATATAAACCTTGAATTTGCTTTTTTATATTATCTATCGAATAATCTTCACCATAATACCTTTCAATTCTGATATTTCTTTTGTAATCTTTTCCTTTAATACTTAATTTTCCTGATCTTAAAGTTACTTCATATCCCAAATTAATCAATATTGTTTTAAATTCAGTATAATTATTTGCTTTAGCAATGGCCAAATCGATATCCTCTTTTGCCATTTTGTAATAATTAGAATACTTTATTCCTCGATTTTGGTAATTAATATAATTAATTCCTGCTTTTGTTTTCTGCTCTTTTAAGTAGCTTTTCCCGTGTTCCATACATATAAGATCATTTAATCTTCTAAATTCAGCATATGAATTTCTATCAGCATTGTATTTTTTGCCATCAATAAAAGATACAGAATTTACAACAAAATGATTATGAAAATGTTTAGTATTTAAATGAGTAGTTACAACAACTTGAAACTTATCTCCCCACATTTCATTAGCTAATTCCAATCCTATATTATGAGCCTCTGTTGGGGTAACTTCACCTTCTTTAAAGGATTGATATGCGTGCCAAGCCAAAATCCCATCGTTTTTCATAAATTTCTTTTTAATGGCAAGCATTTCTTTAGTAGCATTATGCGGATTACAATTTATACCTGAAACATATAATAATTTTTCTGTTTTGTCGCCATCAGTGGTATAATCCATCAAATTTTTTAAATTTTCAAAATTTGATAAATCTGTTTTATATTTATCCTCAGCATAATCTACAACTTGTTTTAAACTAGATTTTACTTTCCATATTTTAACTACAGCTATACACACCACTCCTTTCATACTTATATAAATCTTTCATATATAACATTTCGCAATTTTTCCAACTCATTAAATTGTTGATTCAGCTTTTCCTCATAAATTTTGCCTGTTGAATTTGCTATTCTAGCTAATTGATTAATATTGATACCTATTTTATTTATTTTATCTATCGCCTCATAAAATTCTTTAGTAGGGCATTGTTTAACTTGAGTTTCATACAACAATTTTCTAATGGTATTTGCTTCACTTAGATTTAGAATGGAAGACAAGTATTTTAATTGCTTATCTTCAGCATAGCTAAACCAAAAATTTTTTTTAATCGTTCTTGTTCTCATTTTTTTGACTTAGGTAATAATGGTTCATCATAGTTTAAAATACTCTTTATAAATGCTACGCATATAAGAGTTGTTCCAAATAATAAACCGATAATTAAACCTAGTAAAAAAAATAATAATTCGTTCATCTACATTCCTCCATTCTTGTATAGGGGATTGGGGATTCCCCCCATAATACGAGGAAAGTCCCTGTGGGAGGAGCTTTCCAATGCTTGCTAATTAACTACACAGCTAAAACTGTATAAATGTTTTTTACTTTATACCCACTTTAATTTCATCTTTCTACATCTAAAATATTTCTATTACTTTGTAATTGTTTAGTATGCTTAACTAAATCTTTTAGTTCATACCATACCGCATCATACAACTCATTAATTCCGCCAGCATCAGTTTTCATATAGTAATTATATAAGGTATGAACAGGATACTTTTCTCTCAATAAAGCTTTAACTTCATCTAAAGATAAACAATTACAAATTGGATCACACATATCTACAAAATCATTTAACAATGCTATCTTATATGCATTATCAAATATTTTTTCCTTATCTTCATTTATTTGTTCATTTTTAAAATCGGTAAATTCATTACATGCTTTTTGCCATAATTTTTCTCTTAATGCTTTTTCATTCATATAAAATTATCTTTCGTTATCAGGAACATCTTTTGTTTTCGATGATAAGAAAGTTACTCTTTCAGCAATTACATTTGTTCTAAATTCTTTTTCACCATCCTTATTTTCAAAAGAACTGGATTGTAATCTTCCTTTTACTCCGATTACATCACCCTTTTTGCAATAATCCATAGTGGTAGCTGCTATTCCGTCCCATAAAGTTACATTTATGAAATCGGTTTCATATTTTCCATCTGCATTTTTATAATTTCGAGTTACAGCGATCGTTACATTAGTAACCTTTTTACCATCATCTAAATCCTTGATTTCTGGATCTGATGTTAGCCTTCCTACAAGTACAATATTATTCATTATTTAATCACTCTCCTTTTTTAAATTAAATTTTTTTCATTTATTTCACATAAAAATGAAACTAAACTTTTGTTTATTAATGAATTTTTTATTCCTACCGCTAGTGTTAATTCGTTTCTGTTGAAATCAGAAGATTGTATTAATTCTTCAATCTTCATATCAATAATCTTTTTATCAGAGTCATACCCTAATTTAATTAACTTCCAAAACACTTTAAATTTTTCTCTAATTATCTTATCTATATCCATTTTTCACCTCCTTTCCATAAAAAAAAGAACCCACTTGTTCTTTAAAATTTTCTAATAATATAAGCAAAATTAATTATTTTTCTAATTCGCAAATTACTATAATTTGGTTGTTTGTATTATGCCTGCAAGTTATAAGTGTCAATGTACTTATATCATTATTTCTATTTAAATTAAGAGTTCCTTTTTTTTCAATATCATATATACGGACAACCTTATAATTATAAGTTTTTCCTTTATAATCTATTGTTACTTTATCGCCCACTACTAGCTTATCTAAATCTTGAAAATAAGAAATGCTTGCGTTACCAGAATGAGCAGCTAAGATAACATTACCATTTTCTTCATCTGGCATATTTGAATCGTCTAATATTTCGACATTGTAACTAATATTATTTAAGTAACTATTTCGATCAACTAAACCTCTAATCAAATTGATTTTTGGAATTTTAATAACCGCAATATATTCAATTTTATTAGTTTTTTGAGCTTGATTTTCGTCTTTCAAATGATCATTTTGATTATCTTCAACTACCACTTCTTGCTGTTCAATATAAAAATTTTTTATAGCTTCTTGCTCCATAGTAGTTATTACTTTTCTTGAAACAAAATGATAAATAATTAAAAGTAGACCTACAAAAATAAGTAAAAAGCCGATTATTTCTAACCAGCTTTTTTTACTTCTTTCTTTTTTGGTTTTCACTAACAATTATGAACCCACCTATTAAAATTAATAATAATCCACCAATGATAAGTGTTTTTATTTCTGTTTTATCGGTATCAGGAATTTTGATTATTTTTTCATCTTTTATGGTCGATTTAACAACTTGGCCATCTTCTAAAATCTCAAAATACATTTTTTCTTCGTTTAAAAGATATCCTTCTGGGGCTTCCCTTTCTAGAATATAATATTTACCATATTCTAAATTTTCTATTATGATCTTACCTTCTTCATCGGTTTTTCCTGAAAATACTAATTCATCGTTTTCGTTATAAATTTCTATTAAAGTATTTGGAAGTGCTTCTCCCGTAGATAAATCTTCTTTGGTAAATTCAAGAGTTCCAACTATTTTCTTATTAGTCATTCCAGCTTTAACTATTTCTCCATTTTCTTTAATTTCGAAGTATATCTTTTCATCAGTAAGTTTATATCCAGTAGATGGCTCTTTTTCTATAATATAATATTTTCCGTATTCTAGATCTTCTATTATGACTTTTCCCTCTTCGTTAGTTATTCCCGAAAATATTAATTCATCGTTTTCGTTATAGATCTCTATTAAAGTATTTGGAAGCTTTTCTCCTGTAGATAAATCTTCCTTGGTAAATTCCAAAGTTCCAGTAATTTTTTCGTTGGTCATTTCAGCTTTAACAACCTTACCATCTTCTAAAATTTCAAAATACACTTTTTCACCATTTAGAACATATCCTTCCGGAGCTTCTTTTTCCAGGATATAGTATTTGCCATACTCTAAATCTTTAATAACAATTTTTCCTTCATTATCAGTTCTTCCTGAGAATATTAATTCATCATTTTCAGCTTTATAGATTTCTATTAAAGTATCTGGAAGAGAATCACCAGTAGATAGATCTTTTTTAGTGAATTCTAAATCACCTTTTATTTTCTCATTTGTCATATTTGCTTTAACTATTTCTCCATTTTCTTTAATTTCAAAATATACTTTTTCCTCATTAAGTTTATATCCGGTAGATGGCTCTTTTTCTATAATATAATATTTTCCGTATTCTAAATCCTCTACTAAAATTTTACCTTCTTCGTTTGTTTTACCCGAAAATACTAATTCATCGCTTTCGTTATAGATTTCTATTAAAGTATCTGAAATACCTTTACCAGTTGTTAGATCTTCCTTAGTAAATTCGAGATCACCTTTTATTTTTTCATCCTTCATATTAGCTTTAATTACTTGGCCATCCTCTAAAATCTCAAAGTACATTTTTTCTTCGTTAAGAATATATCCTTCTGGAGCTTCCTTTTCTAGAATGTAATATCTTCCTAACTTCAAATCACTAATAACTATTTTCCCTGTTTCATCTGTTCTTCCTGAGAATATTAATTCATCATTTTCAGTATAAATTTCTATTAAGGTATTAGGAAGAGTTTCGCCTGTAGATAAATCTTCTTTAGTAAATTCTAAAATTCCTTTTTTCAAATAGTTTAAAGTGGTATATGATTCATACACAATTTTTGTTTCTGAATCAATTTCTGTTAGTTCAAAATAATGTTTTTCATTATCAAGCACATACTCATCACCTGTTTTTACTTCAATTAAGTAATACTTACCTAAAGGCAGCTCTTTACTAATTGCGTAACCATCAGCGTTGGTAGTCAAAGTATCAACTAAATCATCTTTACTATAATATAAATGATTAGCGTCAGAAGAAAGTATATCTTCTGCAGCATAAATTTCAAATACTACTCCTGATAAATTTTTAGAATCATAATAATACTCTCCTTTATCAATCACTATTTTTTCACCCGTTTTATGAATTTCTATTTTTCCTTTAATAGGATAATCTTTATATGTAACTTCGATCACAGGTCCATAAGTTGTATATACATAATGAGAATCATCACCGATAGTAAACTCTACTCCATCTTTATTAATCAAATAACCTTTCGGTGACATTATCTCTACAATTTTGTAATGTCCTGCTTCAAGTTTTAAAAATGTCATAGATTTGCCTGTCTCGTCAGTTACAAACTTATCATAAACTTTTCCTCCTACATATTGAGAAACATATTGTCCTGTATCAAGATTCATGATTCTAAAAGTTGCTCCTGCTAAAGCAATAGTTTTTCCTGTTTCATAATCAACTTTTTTAATTTGAATATAGGCCGATAGTTTATTATTAAGAATATTATAATAGTGTTCTTTAGGACTATCCTCGTCGACCGTGATATAAAAATCATTAATCTTTTGATATCCAGTAGTTGAGTTTAATTGATGAAATCGCCAAACTCCATAAGGTAATTCAATAGAAGCATACCCGTTTTTATCTGTTGTAATTTTGTTGAATAATCTGCCATCCGGATAATATATTTCAAATGTAATATTCTGTTCTGCATTTAGAAATTTTGTTTCTCCATCAACATAATCATATTGTTTTAAAATTGTAATGTCATTTTTTATAACTTTTTCTAGCACATCTACAGATACATCTACATGGTTGCTATCAATTGTAAAATAATATTTTTGTGTATCTAATAAATACCCTTTACTTGGAGTAATTTCTTGCAAATAAAATCTCCCCATTTTTGGAAGATAATCACTTTGTGCATGGCCCTTTGAATCTGTTGTCATCTCACCGATATAGTTTCCATCTTCGCTATAAATTCCATAAACTGCACCTTCTAAAGTGGCTTGCCCTTGTGCAGTTGATGATCTTGTATCATTGTCTTTTTTATCAAGTGATATTTTTCCTCCTGCTATATTAATATTGATAGATGTTTGAACTGGATCATAACTTCCAACTTGTACAATGTCTTGTGTACCAGGCTTAACATATACAATAGTTGGATGTGTATATCTTGTATCTTTTTTAGAAAATGTAAGAGTAGTATTTCCAACATTATTTGCTGTTATATTCAAGTCATTTCCGTTTTTATTTATTGTAACTATGTTATTACTTGATGTTACCTCAAAATTTGAAAGAACACTATTTAAATCAGTTATTTTTTTAGAACTTCCTATTACCATATCTATATTATCAATTTCAAACTTTGGTAATATAGCGTGTTTATTTAGTAAATTTTCCATTTCTTGCATTTCTGCATCATATTTTGTTGATTTTTGGATTTGTCCTAAGGTATCAGTAAAATAAATATCTAATCCACTAGGTACTGTTTGCCAAATCATGACTTGCGTTATTGAATACCATTTTAAATCACTATGATCTACTTCACTATCAGTATAACCATATCCATAATAAGCAAGTAATTGAATTCTTCGCCACTGATCCTGTGTAATATTTGCAATAGTTGCTTGATTATTATCATATCCTGTATATGTTTCTTGGATATTTAATAGTTCAGTTGGTTCCATACAATACACAAACTGATTATCACTATTTCTTGTAATCATTGATAGTTGTTGATACTCTATATATCCATCTGAGTGCTTTTTATCAACATAAGCTTCAGGTATAAACATATATTTATCGTTAAATGTTTCAGTATATGTATTCTCATCCGCCTTGGCAGTTGGCCCTATAGTAATCACTATTAGTAATAATAACAAATATTTTAATTTTCTTTTCATCTTTCCCTCCTTTTTTATCAAATAAAAAAACTACCTAATCTGGTAGCTTTACAGTATGATAGTCTATCTTTTGGGCTGTATTTGGCTCATACAAAGTTAGCATATAATAGTTGTCTCCACAATCATCTGGGAAAAAATCACAATAATATCCGTACCCTATCGCTTTATATTTATCTCCGATCTCAATACATTCTTCCATTGATGAAAAATCGGCTCGAACAAAGCTCATATCAAACTTTTTAGGTGTACAATTTTTAGTGTTTGTTTCTTCATTTTCTACAATTGAACTATTAATTGTTTCATTGGATTGTTGACTATCAGTATTTGTATCATTTGTTATAGTACTGCTTTCTTTATTATCGCTAATAATCTCATCATCTGTTTTGTTAGATAAGTTCGTTTCATCTTCACTTATTTTTTGCTCATCATTAATCATTTCTGAATTCTCATCTTCATCATTTTCAATTATTTGGATAGAATCATCAATGCTTTCATTTAATGTAACATTATTGCTTACATCTGCTTGCTCATTTTCTTTTTGAGAATTATTAAGTTTTTTAACTTTTGTGACGCAAGTTATAGTAACAACTGTTATCAACAATACAGCTGCTACTATTATAATTGATTTTTTCACTAAATCACCCTTTCTAATTTTGCATTATAAATAATGCTTTTTAAATTACAAATTTACAATTTGATAATACTATTTAATTATTACATAATTATCACCTACTTTCTCTACTTTTTTGTTTTAAATATTTTGTATAATAGCCACAGGCTTTCAACACATAATCTTCGATTTTATCTCTTTGAATATTCTTTGGAATCACTTTAAAAAGATCTGCTTCTTTAATTTGAATTTTAGCTATTTGATTAGGCTTTTCTTGCGACATCTTATTTATAATTGTCATACTATCAAGTGTCCCATTCTTGCTTAATTCTCTTAATTCAATTGCTTGTGCTAAACTAGGTGTAGCTAAATTTTCATTAATAAAATCTGCTAAAACTTTTTGTTCATTTTCCTTTAGATACGATAATTCTACTGCTGGATTAAAAGCTATAGATGGTGTTTCTTTTAATTCAGAATTATCTACCATATTCAAAAGCTCTTTTGTAAGATAAGTTAATCGTATATATCTTTGTATATTTCTTCCGCTTTCACCATATTCTTTTCCTAGTTTATCATCGCTTCTTAACTTCGTGACAACTTGTCGCAAAGTTGCGTCATGTTGTTGGGAAGTTCCTTGATGCTTTATTGCCTCATATTTCATTTTATAAGCATAAGCTTTTTCTGATGGCAATAATTTTTCTCTTTGAAGATTACTATCAACCATGAAAATTGTTGCTTCATCATCAGATAAATCCTTAATGATACATGGAATTTTATCCATTCCTAAACTCTCACAGGCATATTTTCTACGATGTCCTGATACCATTTCAAACCTTCCATTATCTTTTTTTCTGATTATTACAGGCGATAATAGTCCACTAGTTTGAATACTTTCTTTTAATGCTTTCATATCTTCATTTTCAAGTACTTTAAATGGATGATCTTTAAAATTATCAATTAATGAAATATTAATTTCTTCTATTTTTTCTTTTTTTTCATCCTCTCTCTGTTTTTGCGTGGTATAAAAGTCATCTAGATTGAATGATATTGGAATGTCTTGTGGCTTCTTCTCGCTCATAATTAATCACCTCTTTTGCAAAATTAATATATCCCTGAGATACTTTATTATTTTTATCATAAGAAATAATACTTTCGCCCATTCTCGTAGATTCTGCTGCTCTTACTGCCCTCGGAATTTGTGTATCAAAAAGTTTGAATACCGTGCCAAAGGTTTCTTTTAATTCATTAGTTATACTTTTTGAAAGATTAGTTCTACCATCTACCATTGTTAAAAGTATTCCTCCAACTTTTAAATCAGGATTTATCACCTTTCTAACTTTAAGAATTGTACTCATTAAATGACTCATTCCCTTTGCAGCAAGGAATTCTGATTGTACGGGAATAATAACTTTATCTGAACTTGCTAAAGCGTTTATTGTTAGCATTGCTAAGCTTGGCATACAATCTATTAAAATATAATCATAATCCTTTTTTAATTTTGAAATTGAATTTTTTAAAGTATATTCTCTACACATTGCATTAGCTAAGCTTACTTCTGTTGATGCAAGTTCAAGGTTTGAAGGTAATAAATCGACACCTTCATCATGCTTTAATATTGCTTCTTTTGGATCAAATTCCATTTCATTCATTGTCTTGTTCATAATAGTTGATAGTGTGTTAGGAATATTGTCTGGATTATGCCATCCCATATAAGTTGTTAAATCTGCTTGCGGATCTGCATCAACTAACAGCACTCGCTTTCCTCGCTGAGCTAAAGCAACTCCTAAATTAAAAGTGGTAGTTGTTTTGCCAACGCCACCTTTTTGGTTAGCAATTGCAATAATTTCACATTTAGACATATTTCACCTCCCTTCGTTATCTAAAAAATTATAATCATCCCAAAGCGAACTACTTTTATTACGATTATTAAGTAATTCAAAGTTAGATTCGATAGATGCTTTAAGATAACCATATTTATTAGTAATCTCATTGCCATCCTCATCTATAAAGTGTCGTGATATTACTCTAGGCACTATATAATGAATTGCACTATATAACTGCTTATAATCATGTCCCTTACTCAAGTAATTTGCAAATAGATTGTCATAATAAAAAGAAAATGCATCATCTTCTGTTATGTAATTAAGATTAATTAATTCATTTGTAAGAATATTGTGTTCAAATTTTGAGCTAACAGTTTTATCTATTTCATCTATTTGTTCATTAGTATTTATTTGTGGCGTATTATCCGTATTCGGTTCTACCGTATACGGATAATCCGTACTTGGTGAATTTCGTGAATTAACACGCATTTTAAACGGTTTCTCATAAATCAAATAATTATATTCAAACTTTCCGTTTTCGCCTCTAGCAGGCTCTATTTCAAGGTAATGATTGAGCTTTAATTCATTTAACGCTGATCGAATTGCATCTTTATTTTCTTTGCAGATTGTTACAAGTCCTTTCATGCTATAATCCCAATTTTCAGGTAGACTTAACATAAAAGATAATAATCCCTTTGCTTTTAATGATAAATTTCTATCTCTTAAATGATAATTGCTCATAATAGTAAAATCACTAGTTTTATTTATTTTAAATGTTGTTATAAAGATTCTCCTTTCCATAAAAAAGAACTGATCTGTTGATCAGTTCATAATAGATTTTTTATTTTCCACCTTGTTATCAAGTATCCTTGATGACCTGGATCAATTACTATATCATACTCATATTTAAAGTCAGAAATGGTGATACTAACTTGTTTCTTTAAATCGTATTTGAAAGTAAGCATCTTATCACCTATTCGACCTCGACATAATCTAAATTGCTCTGGTATATAGGTAATAGCTCTTTTATCATCAAGAGTAATCGTATAAGTACCATTTTTCAAGTTAGTTATATCAATATAACCCTCGAAATTATTTCCACCCGTATTTTTTACTTTATAGTCGGTGCAAACTTTATCTTTACATAAATATATCTTATTATCAAATTTATCATTTTTAACATAACCTTTTACATAGAATCCATCATCAGTATATTCCATATAAGTTATTTCGTTATCTTTAAGAAGTGATTTATAATCAATATTGTTTTTATCCTTAACAACGTAGACATTTCTTGTTACGTGAGCAGTATTACCACTTTCATCCGCGACATAAATATCAACCGTGTATGCCCCTTCTCTTTTAGGATCAACATTTTCAATAATTTGAATTTTACCATTTATCTTTTCATCAATGTTATCAGTGGCTATTGCCCCTTCATCCTCATAGTAGTAATCATCATCAACAGCATCTATCTCAATGATATAAGGATTATCACCAATTAGTTCAAGCTCGGGAGCAATATTATCATTTACTCTAACATATCTTATTAACTCTTCTTCATAATCTTTATATTTTAAAGTATATTTAACTTCGAATTCACCATATTTACTAGTATCTACTTTACTTAAATCTGTTTCAACATAACTAGATAAATCCGTACCATGTAAATCGGCTACTACACCTGCATCTACATACTTTTCATTTAATTCTATATTTGTTATCTCATCGCCCTTTAACTCAAATGTTAGCTTAGGCTTATTAACAATCATAAGACCGATAACAAGTACAATTAACAATATTCCTACGATAAAGGTTAGCAAAGGAATAAATTTATTTTTATCCATAATTATCTTGGATACCTCGCATCAACATAGTAAATAGTTCTATTTTCTTTAGCATATTGTTTTTCAAAATTGGTCATTACATTTTTAATTGGCATTTCTTCATGATGTAAATCTAAGCTAACTTTATTAAAAACATAAAAGTATGCTGAAAGGCTTTCAAGTGAATAAGCAAAGAATCCTTTATTATCAGTTTTTAGTATAATATGTTTTCTATCACCTGCGAAGATTTTATCATATAGTCTTAAATAACTTTCATGCGTAAATCTTTTCTTCTCATCTTCCTCTTTAGGCCAAGGATCACAGAAAGTAAGATAAATAGTATCTATTTCTTTATCAAAGATATCTGCAATATTTCTAGCATCAGTATTAATTAATTTAATATTTTTAAGATTCATACTTCTAAGTAGAGTTACTGCATTAACCATTTGTGATTCATTTATTTCAAGGCCGATAAAATTAATATCAGGATTTTGTTTAGCCATGTTAACAATCATATCGCCACGGCCCATGCCAAGTTCAAGATAAATTGGATTGTTATTGCCAAATATCTCATGCCATCTGCCTTTATTTTTCATAGGACTTGTTTCAACATGAGGACTCCTTGATACAATTCTTTCGGCTCCATTTTCAACATTATACTTCATCTTTACTACTCCTTACGTTAATTATATCACGCATAACATTAATTAGTAAATTAATGAAGTAGTAAATTGATTCTTAATATTTTATTTTATATTTTCTAGCATAAGGCCTTTATAATATTTCCAAGCAATAACATTTAAAGCTAAGTTATCTATTAAATCTTCGGATATTGTTTCATCTTCAACCGCGGTTTTAATATTTTGAAAAGATGTAGCATACTCCGTTGTTATAATCAAATTATTACCAGAGATTAAAGCTTTAACTTCGATATTTTCAACATCCTCTAAAGCTGTCATAGCAATATCATCAGTCATAATTATACCCGTGAATCCTAAATCTTTTCTAAGCAAATTATGAACCGCTACTGATAAAGAGGCTGGCGCAGTATCATCTAAACTATTTACAATATTATGGCTTACAAGCACACTTTCAGCTCCTGCATCTATACCTGCCTTAAAAGGTAAGATATATTTATTTTGAATTTCTTCAAGTTCTATATTATCAACAGGTTCTGAAGTGTGAGGATCATTATCAGTAGCTTGAGTTGGAAAATGTTTTAAAGTATAAGATACTCCTAAATCTTTTGATGCTTCTATCACTGTTTTAGCATACTCGCTTGTTAGTTTTTCGTCATAGCCAAAAGCCCGAGAATTTATATAATCATTTTCATCTGTCGAAACATCTACAACAGGAGCTAAATTTAAATTAAGGCCTAATGATGATAAAAGCTTACTTTTTTCTTTAGTATCTTCTTCTATTTTAGGAAAGCCTCCTTCATCATATAACTCTTTTGATGATTTAAATGGCTTATCTCTTAAGTTTTTATTGCTACTTACTCTTACTACTTCACCACCTTCTTCATCAACGGCCATAAGCAAAGGAATCTTACTTTTCTCTTGTAAATCATCCATCATCTTTTTGACTTCCTCTTTAGTTTTACCTTCAAAATCTTTACTATAGAAAATAAAACCACTTAAATTATAATTGTTAAAATCTTTTTCTTCATCGTATCTTACTAAAAGAAGTTGTCCTATCTTTTCCTCTAAACTAAGTGAAGCTAGTTTAGTTTTAGCTAAAGAATAATACTGAGAAAAGATACCTTTTTCATCATAATCTAAAAGAACTTCATTTTTATCATCTTGTTTCTTTAAATCTGTTACTTCAATGGTTTGATATGTATTTAAATCATCTAGTAATCCTGTATATTTTATAACTAACATATCACCCATTTTAATATCATCTTCAGAATATAATAGTTTATAAATATTATTATCTTCACTCATTACTGTGAGATATTTATCTGAGCTATTAAGGACTCTAGCATTTAAAGTTTTTTCTTCATCACTTTTGCTTCGAAGTAAAATAGTACCTACAATAACAATTACGATAAAACCCATGATAGCTAAATAAAATTCTATAGCATTTTTGCTCATATAATCACCATTAAATTATATGAAAAAAGAAGTGGATTATCACTTCTTATTATGAACATCAATTTGCGTATAAGGAATAGATATATTTTCTTTATCAAGTGTTAGTTTTATTCTTCTTAAAGTATTCCGCTTAGCTTCAAATCTTGACTCCAAAGGAACTATTAATCTTATCTTATACACTATTGCTGAATCAGCAAAACGATTAATACCTAAATATAAAACATCTTTTACATTTTCTTTTTCTTTAGTTTCTTTAATTATTTTATTAATGATTTTCTCTATTTTTAAAGTATCTTCTTCATAAGGTACTGGTACCTCTATATCAACGATATCCGAAATGTGTAAAGCCTTAAGAATATTACGATTACCAATAACTAAAACATTGTCATTAGTAATATCCTTTATTTTGGTACACTTTAAGTCAATTTCGAGAATATTACCTTGAATACCATCAACCTCGACAAAATCTCCTACTGAAAAATAATCATCTAAGATAATATTAAAGCCGGCGATAATATCTTTAAAAGCATCTTGTAAAGCAAGACCTATAAGCGTAGCGATAATACCAAGTCCAGCTACCATTGAAGTAACATTTATTCCACATATTTGAAGGATTATTAATGCTGTTAAAATTATGATGACATATTTAATAATACTCCTTAATAGTTTTAGATATGTCGCATGTTTTTTAGATTTTAATTTTCTATCTTTACTAATTTTATTTAACTGTCTATTGATAAAACCTCTTAAAAGTTGATAAACAATAAATGAAAATAAAATAGAAATAATAATTAAAATAATTTTGTTTTGAAACACTAGGTCTAAAGCTTCTTTAAAATTTTTCATTATCTTTACCTCACAATAACATTATACTATAAAAGTTGTAAATTAAATAAAAACTACGCCTTCAAGACGTAGTTTTTAAGTAACCCTAAAAGGGTATATTACTGGCAGACTCCACATGGAG